>JALSIL010000472.1 GCA_026990095.1 Lysobacterales bacterium | reverse complement strand
CCTCCTTCGTACTGCATGAGTAGCAGTAAATTGACAAAAAACAGAAGGATTAAAACCTGGATTACTCTTGGGTAAAGCGAAATGTTTATCAATCCTATTAGATAGACTTAATTTTTGCATGAGACTCGCAATCGAAAGTAATCCGCCTCTGGATATCAAAAGTTCATGCGTAGTTGATAAATTGTGTGATAAAATGTTCTAAAAGCTTGGTTTTACCCGTTGAGTGATTTTGGTTTTATAATAAAACCATTATACACCAAGGTTTTTAGCTTGCTTTGACTTTCCTATATCGACATTTTGGTAATAAAAAACTATGACAGCAATACAAGATGCCTTAGCAATTTTAGGTGAAAACAACAAACTGCCTGAAAATTTGATGACTCAAGTGATGAATCAAATTATGGACGGAGATGCCACTCAAGCACAAATTGGTGCTTTATTGATGGCATCCAAAATAAATGGCGATTCCGTCCAAACGATAACTGAAGCAGCAAAAGTGATGCGTAATCGAGCCACTAAAGTCAAAGTGACTGATGATTATATTGTTGATACCTGCGGAACTGGCGGCGATGGCATTGGTTTGTTTAATGTTTCAACAGGAGCTGCTATTATTGCAGCAGCAGCGGGTTGCACCGTTGCAAAACATGGAAACCGCTCTGTTTCCAGTACCACGGGGTCAGCTGATGTGTTAGAAACAGCAGGAGTCAACCTTAATTTGACGGCTTGGCAAGTGGAACAATGCATTAAACAATGCGGCATTGGCTTTTTATTTGCTCCAGCACATCATGCTGCGACAAAATATGCTGTGGCTCCACGTAAGGAAATTGGATTGCGCACCTTTTTTAATTTACTTGGACCACTAACTAATCCAGCAGAAGCCCCCAACCAAGTTATGGGTGTTTTTGCCAAGGATTGGATGAAAAAAACTGCCCGTGTGTTAAAAAACCTTGGCTCTCGTCATGTGATGGTAGTTTTTTCGCACGATGGCATGGATGAAATTTCCCTTGCCGCTCCCACTTATGTCACTGAATTAAAAAATGGTCACATTGCCGAATTAACTATAAAGCCTGAAAATTTTGGTATTAAAACGCAAGACGTTTCTGAGCTGATTGTTAAAAACTCTTTAGAAAGTTTAGAACTCATTAAAGCTGCCTTTACCACAGGAAAAGGAGTTGGAGCGGATATTTTGGCATTAAATGCAGGTGCGGCTATCTATGTTTCTGGAAAAACCACTAACATGAGCGATGGCGTTAAGCTGGCACAAGAAGTTTTGCTCTCAGGAAAAGCCCTTGAAAAAATGAATGAACTGATAACAATAACACAAGGATTCAGCGATGAGTGACATATTAACTAAAATTTTAAATACTAAAGTTAAGGAAGTACAAGACGGTTGCCAACAACAGTCGCTAAAAGAACTGACTCAATGCGTGCAAGATATGCCCAAATGCAGAGGATTTTATCAAGCCATTAAAAACAAATTAGAAACAGGTCAGCCCGCGGTCATTGCCGAGATTAAAAAAGCCTCGCCATCAAAAGGGCTTATTTGTGAAAATTTTGATGCGGTGACTGCTGCACAATCCTATGAAAAAGCAGGAGCTGCCTGTTTGTCGGTGTTAACAGACAGAGATTATTTTCAAGGAAGCAATAAATACCTGCAACAAGCTCATGCCGCGGTTTCTATCCCTGTTTTACGTAAAGACTTTATTATTGATGCCTGGCAGGTCTATCAATCACGAATGTTAGGTGCTGATTGTGTTTTATTGATTGTTGCCGCACTGGCAGACCCAAAGTTGTATGAATTAACACTTCTTGCTAAAGAGCTAGGAATGGATGTCTTAATGGAAGTCCATAACCACGACGAATTGGTTCGGGCGTTAAAAACACCCGCTCGACTCATTGGCATTAACAACCGAAATTTAAAAACCTTTGTAACATCACTCGAAACATCTGTCGACTTAGCCAAAGAGATTCCAGTTGATAGAATTGTCATCAGTGAAAGCGGTATTCATTCAACTGCACACGTGAAGATGTTACAACAAAATAACATCAATGCATTTTTAGTGGGTGAAGCTTTTATGCGTAAAGACAATCCAGGTGCCGAACTGCATAGGATGTTTATGTGCTAAAATTAAGAATTGACACATTCAGGCGATTCATAAAAGAAGTCGGTAAACGATTTGTTGAAAATGAGACATCGTTATCTGCATCATCTCTTGCCTATACCACTTTATTATCGCTTGTGCCTTTTATGACGGTTTTAGTCACTATCTTTGCCGCCTTCCCTCAATTTGGCAATGTTAGCAGCCAGATTCAGGATTTCATTTTTTCCAACTTTGTGCCGACATCAGGCGAAGTGGTGCAAGAATACATTAATGGCTTTGTGGAAAAATCACGTAATTTAAAGCTGAGCATGTCCTTATTTGTGTTTGTCACCTCCATTATGATGATGTATACCATGGAAAAAGCACTCAACCGCATTTGGGATGCCAAACCTTCGGGCAATGTGATAAAGAAAATCGTCATGTATTGGACGGTCTTGACCATGGGACCTTTACTTGTAGGTGGTGGTTTAGCTTTAACATCCTATATGTTTAGCTATTCAGGTCTAGCAGGAATTAAAATTTATTTATTGAAGGTTTTACCCATAATGGCATCCACATTTGGATTTTTTCTAATTTATTTAATTGTGCCAAACCGCAAGGTGAATTGGAAATCCGCTATTATTGGTGCTGTGGTTGCAGCGGTTTTATTTGAAATGGCAAAGCGAGGCTTTGCTTGGTATATTACCACCTTTCCAAGTTATCAACGTGTTTATGGCACCTTAGCAACTATCCCTATTTTCTTATTTTGGGTTTACCTGTCATGGAATATAATCTTGCTTGGAGGCACGATTGCGGCAACCCTAGAAACATCTCGATGGCGAGGGCATGTGCAAGAATATTCGGGCAACCAACGTTTTTTGGTTGTATTAGACATACTTTACCTATTATGGCACGCCAGTAAAAAAGGCAAGACAATCACCATTACAGAAATATTTAATCGACTTGGCAAAGTACCCGACGATGAACTACACGAACAGCTCGACTGGTTGGAAGAAAACAAAATCATTCAAACCAATCAAGATGGCGATTATGTCTTGCTTAGGGATTTGGATAGCATTAGTATTGGCAAACTGTACACCATGGGGCGTTTTAGTTTGCCGCTAAATGCCACCAAAAACTTTGAATTTTTTGAACCTTTTTTAAAAAATATCTGGTCTAAGATATTTCCTGACATGAAACAATCGGTAAAATCCGTATTTAAAAATAGTGAGAACAACAATGATAATTAAATTAAGTCTCTTTTTATGTGTGTTATTTTTAGCCGCATGCAATCAACAAGAAAACAATTCAAAAGTTGAATTAAAAACCAAAACCGTTGAGCAGAAGGTTATTGCTAAAGTGGCTGCCCCAAAACAAGACCCAAATGCTTTTGAATTTAGTTACCCAAATTTAGAAGGCAAACAAATTAAATTATCGGATTATCGTGGCAAGTGGGTGGTGGCTAATTTTTGGGCTACATGGTGTCCGCCTTGTCGCAAAGAAATTCCTGATTTTGTTCAGTTCAAAAAAGATTTTGGCGATAAAGTTGAGATAATAGGGATTAACAATGAGGATGCTGATAATTCAAAAATTGAGGATTTTGTTTTCGAATACGAAATTAATTACCCAATAGTTCGAGCCAATGTTTATCAGCCGACTGATTTTTCAAGAAAAAACACCCGTGGTCTACCAACAACCATAATCTTTAACCCACAAGGAGTTGAAGTATCCAAACGAGTTGGACCAATACATTATAAAGACTTAGTTAAAGTCATGGGCTTTTAGATTGATTTCATGCGTGGCAACTATCATTGTCACACATGAGTTCTTAATGCTTATTATTACGCGCCTGATCTTCTTCTGCAATTTTTTTCATAAAGAAACGATAAAACCAAACTCCCATCCCTAAAATAAAAGCGATAACAAAAAGACTTAGCATACCAACATAGCTATCAAAAATTCGTACAAATAGTTCCACAATATACTCCTAAACATAACAATGAGCATATTTTAATTTAATTACAAAAAAAAATACTTGATACGTATCAATTTGACCAAGCATAAAATTTATTTTTTATAGAGACCTTTGCATAACTATATGGCGAAAGAAAAAATAGATAAAATTTGCCAGATTGAGTTAAAAATTGAATGTAATAACCAGTTATTGGCGAGATTTTTAGCGAAAAGCTGGTGAATTTAATCATTTTTTACTCGTCACTATAATTATGCAAAGGTCTCTTATAGCCTTTATTAACTCAGCATCAAGTATTTCTTCTTTTTTAGGGACTTGTATTCGTTGTGATACTTTCAAATGGGTGTTGTTTTTTGGTTTGCTCCTGTTACTTTCTACTCGCTTAAGAAAATAATATATTTGATTGGCATCCATTTTAAACTCAAGCAATTTATTTTTTGCCCATTCATCTGCCTCAAGCTCATTTTGTTTGAGGCGTTTATTAATTTTTCTTTTCGGAAAAAAGAAACCAGGCTTCTTAACCTTTTTGAGGGTTTTAAGGTAATGTTGCAGAACAAGGTGAGCTGTTTCATGAGCAAGAATCGAAGCCCACTGGTGCTTATTGTTGATTAAACGCATCATCGAGTTGGTAAAATATACATGGCCATTATTAAACACAAAAGCATTGATGCTTGTTGAGTCCAGCAATTGACATTGCTTAATTTGAGTCAATTCCAATTGTTTTGCTAAATCCAAACAGGTTTCTTGAAACCAAGAAGATTCGATAACCTCATTGTTTTTTAATAACAATAGTTCATTTTTTTTCGTCCAATCGAATAACAATTGTTCATCAGTTTGTGCAAACAGTTGAAAACTACAGCAGATTAGAATGAAATTAAGGAAGTAAGTTTTGGTTGCCATGTGAGTAATATCAGTACCAGTATTTGAATTAGAATAAAGGGCAATACGCCTTTGTAAAGTTTTTTAGACTCAATGCCACTCACGCCTTTGAGGTAAAACAACGCAAACCCAAAAGGCGGTGTCAAAAATGAAGTCTGCAAATTAATTGCAAACATGATGCCCAACCACACAGGATCAAAACCTTGAGATAATAAAATTGGACCAACAATCGGAATAATAACAAAAGTAATTTCAATAAAATCAAGAATAAACCCCAGAAAAAACATCACCAACATGACAACAATAAACCCCGTAAATTTTCCACCCGGCAATTCAGTGAGAAAATCACGCACAATGACATCGCCGTTAAAACCCTTAAACACCAAAGAAAACAATGCCGCACCGATGAGTATCATAAAAATCATCGCCGTCACTTTCACCGTTTCTCGCCCAATTTCAAGCAATACAGCACTTGACATTTGCTTGTTGAGAAATGCTAAGAAAACTGCGCCAACCGCACCAACCGATGCGGCCTCTGTTGGAGAAGCAATACCAGAAATAATAGAACCCAAAACAGCCACTATTAAAAACAACGGTGGCAATAATGAAGCCAATATTTGACTCAAGGGTTTAGTTAATTTAGTTTTATTAGCAGGTGCTTTATGTGGATGTTTAATAATAATATAAACCCAATAAAGAGCATAAAGCCCAACTAAAATAAACCCTGGAATAATGGCTCCAGCAAATAAATCGCCAACAGACACCGTTTTGGGTGAGAAGACACCCATGTCAATTTGTGCTTGCTGGTAAGCATTGGACAATACATCTCCAAGTAAAACCAAAACTATCGAAGGCGGTATAATTTGCCCTAATGTACCGGTGGCACAAATGGTTCCGGCACTCAAAGATTCATCATAACCATTTTTTTTCATCACAGGCAAAGCAAGCAAACTCAAAGTCACAACCGTTGCCCCAACAATACCCGTGCTCGCAGCCAATAAGGTGCCTACAATTAATAAAGCAAAGCCCATACCGCCTTTGGCTCCACCAAGTAAAGCGGTCATGTTTTCCAATAAAGACTCGGCTAATTTGGCTTTTTCTAAAACTAAGCCCATAAACACAAAGACAGGCACTGCCATTAATGTTACATTGGTCATGGTGCCAAAAACACGGTTTGGCATTGCCATGACAAAAGATGCATCAAACCAGCCTGCAATATAGCCAATTAGAGCAAACCACAGAGAAACTCCACCCAAGGTAAAAGCCACAGGGAAACCAATCAATAAAACCGCCGCCACCACAAAAAATAAACTCAATGCCCACATGGCTTCCATCAGCGTTTTCTCCATAAGCGAACCAAGGCCGTTGCAATAAGCAAAACTGGCAAAATCAACAACAAAGACTTTAAACCATAGACAAACGGCAGCCCACCTGGCTCAGCAGAACCTTCCAATTTTGACCAAGACGAAACGACATAGTTATAAGAAGCATAAAAGAGAAACAAACTAAAAGGAATGAGTAAAAATAAAGTACCAAAAAAATTAACGCGCTTTTTTACAAGTTTTGACTTGTTTTGATAAAAAACATCGATGCGCACATGTTTATCATGAGCATAGGCATAAACAATACCCAACATAAAAATACTGCTGTGCAGATAAACAATCAACTCTTGCATGGGAATAGAAGTGTAGTCAAAAAAAGTATGCAGTCCAATCGCCACAAAACTTAAAAAAATCATCAAAATGATTCCAACTCCCAAAATATTACCAAATATTTTCATTGCAATTATCACCCAAACCTTAACAAGAAAAAACTATAAGAAACCTTTGCATAATTTTAGGACACAGCAGAAATTTGAGTTATTCAATTTCTTTTAAGTGCAATAAAAACTCTTTGGCATTTTTATACCCAAAGAAGCTTGATTGCTGTATCAATTGCCCTTGCTTGTCAAAAAACAATGTGGCAGGAGGCCCTACTATTTTGAATTTTTTCATTAAAGCTATATCTGACTCGCTTTGTTTCGTGACATCTGCCTTTAATGCAGTAAAATTATGGAGCATATTTTTAACTTGTTCATCACTGTAAGTTGTGCCTTCCATACGCACACATTCAACACACCAATCAGCGTAAAAATCCAACAAAATTGGTTTATCTGAACTGGAAATAATTTGTTGCAACTCTGCTAAGTTTGCAACCTTTTGAAATTCAAACTCATGCTTTTGGGTTAAGGGATGCATGAAATCGGTATTGCCCTTAATGGCACCGTAAATTTCGGCAACACCGATGCCAATCAATGCAATTTTGAACACCAAGAACAACCAGATGAGCTTGCTGCCTTTTCTAATGTTTTTAACAGCATAACGGTACCAAAATATGGAAGATAACAGTGCCAATAGACCAAATAAAAGCATCGTGGCTTTAGCCGGAATAATTCGCGACAAGAACCAAATAGCCATGCCAATTAATGCAATACCGAAAAATGATTTCACCACATTCATCCAACCACCTGATTGCGGCATCCATTTGCCAGCCGAGGCACCAATCAATAATAAAGGCACGCCCATACCAATCGACATGGCAAACAGTGCAAAACCACCCACGACTGGATCACCTGTGTTAGAAATATAGAGCACGGCACCGGCAAGAGGAGGAGCCACACAGGGGCCGACAATAATAGCGGATAAGAAGCCCATTATTCCAACGCCAATGTAGGAGCCTGATTTTTGCTTATTACTGACATTTGACAACTTTGATTGCCAAGAGGCAGGTAATTGTAAATCGTAATAACCAAACATACTAAAAGCCAGGGCTACAAAAACCAAACTAAAGGCAATTATTACCCAGTCTACTTGTAATGCTGCCTGAATATTTGCACCCAGTATCCCTGCGATAACACCCGCTGCTGTATAGGCCAAAGCCATAGCTAACACATAGATTAAAGAAAGTGAAAATGCCCGCGAGCGAGAAATTTCACCTTGTCCCATAATCAATCCAGATAAAATTGGAATCATCGGAAAAATACACGGTGTTAAAGCCAACAATAAACCAAAACCAAAGAATCGAAGAATGGTTTTCCACCACGCGTTTTGTTCTAAATCACTTTGTATCTGATCTTGCTCTGAAAGTTTGACTGCTTTGGTTGTTGCAGTTGTAGTTTTATTGGCACTATTGGCTTTTATCGGAGGTAAATCCACCGTTATCAACCTTAACGAAGGGGGGTAACAGATTCCTTCATCTACGCACCCTTGAAACTCTGCTTGCAACTGCAATTGATTAGACGAGCCAACCTGACGAGTTACGGGAATATCCACCTCCATCTGCCCATAAAAAACTTCAACCGTACCAAAGTGTGGGTCTTGTTTAACTTTACCTTTTGGAAAATTCACTTCTCCTATTTCAACACCCTTGGTTAAAGATTTTAACTTAACCTTATCCTTATAAAGATAAATATTGTCACCCATGGTAAATCGTGCTGACAATTTATTTGCATCTAAGGCAATCGTCTCAAACTTGAAAGCTTGAGTCTCAGGCAAGACTGAATCACTTTGCCCATTCCAACCAGAATCACCAGAATTAAGCCCCAACCCATTACTGGCAGGTGAACCTAAAGAATTTATCGGCATTGTGGCTATTTGTTGGATTGGCAGTTTAATTTCAACTTCCTTGGTTTGCGGAGGATAACACACCCCTGCTTCTGCACAGCCTTGGTATTTAAACTTAAACTTTGTTGTGCGTTTTACGTCTTTATTTGTATAGGGAATAACAATATCAATTTTATTATGGTACGTTTCCACTTCTCCAAAAAACTCGTCTTCTTTTTTCTCACCATTAGGAATTTGAGCTTCACCAAAGACCACATTCTGGTTTTCATTAGGAAACTTGAAGGCATGTTTATAGAGATAGTATTTGGGTGCAATATCAATACGCAAAGTAATGCTATCAATGTCTGTTTTTAATACCTTAGGTGCAAATGCCTCATCCACATCAAGTAACTCCTCATCTTGGGCGAGACTCATGTGTGCTAAGCTAATAAATAAAAAAAGAGTAATAAGTTTAATTGTATTCATAAATTTATATTTTTTGTTAGTTAATGAGCCTAGACCCTAAAGACGAATGTTTTCCTTCAGTTTTTATGGATAAATCGAATCCAGCCGATAAAGCAGTGAAAGAATATGCGAGTTGGACACTTGATTAACCAAAGCATTCCATTTTTCTTGGTTTGATTTTAAATTGCGCTCCACTTCATTTTGCAGCACCTTAATATTCACTTGATTTTCAAAATAATTCTTTATCGTTGATGCATCAACGACCTTGTTGCTTCCAAAGAAAAGCCCGTGCAAATCATCGTCCTGCATTAACCTATCCATTTGCAACAGATAATTGTATGAAAACAGTAACTTCTCGTGCCGTTGCATTGTTGCAAAGCTATTAGACAAGCCCTTTTGAGATTCAGATGCCTTGGCTTGCTTATTTAATAAACTTTTGTAAATAATGTCTTGTAATTGTTTTGCCTTTTGTTGGTAAGCCGTCACAATATTGGCTTGCAAGTCATCCAAATTATCCTCGGCAATCACCTCAACATCATCACCGAGTATCGCATTTTCCCATTCTTCTCCTGACGCCCAATTTCCAACCAAAATATCCGTTTCATTGGCACGAGATGCCGTTAGAAACGTAAGTCTATTGGGAACCAGTCCAAAAGTACCTCTTGCCAATTTGGTGGAAATCTTTTCGCCAACTATGGATAAGGGACAATAGGTATTTAAGACTGCTTCGGTATTTGCTGCAAAAATATAATTGTATTCTTGCTTATCTGTAATTTTACGGGAGAATACCAACTGATCGTTATAGAACCCTTTTAACGAAAAGCTGAACTTGCCCATATAATTTGCCACATTGTTGTTATCTAAGTGCGTTGGTGCTGCTCGCCTGTCTTCCCATCCCACATCATCATAACAAAGCTTTACATGACCTTGTTTTAATTGATCTGCCATCAACAAATGACTGGGAAATAGATTATACAATGCCTTTGATGGTTCGAGTTCAACCAAAACCCCACAAGAACTTTGCACGTTGCAGGCAGCTATTTTGGCACCTTCTACCCGATAATTACTTTTGCTGTGTGTATCGTCGATTAAATCCAAATCACTTCCAGGTTTTAAGAAAGTGGCATTAAACTCTTCTATCACTTTTTGTATATCGGTCTCAACTTGCTTCCACGATTGCACCACTCGATTAAATTCTGCATTCAATAATTCGTTGTTTTTGCCCTTAGTGCAATCCAGTCCATCAAACAAAAGCCTTCCCTTCGCAATAATGTCTTCAATTTTATTCTTTTGCTGATACTTATCCATATAGGCAGGCCACCTATCGGCAAACCATAACATGGACTCTGCTGCCATAGTCCATTCTAAAGGATTGGGCAGTTGCTTGCTCGTTTTGAGGCATTCAGTTGACGTCAGATTAGCATAAAGAATGTTTATTGTTTGCCAAACAGGTAACGCTAAAGCACGATCCAATGCTTGAAAGTTTTCCACTTTAATTTGGGTGCCCGATAGCTCTCGAGAAGTGGCTTCATTTACCGCTGCATAATACATATCATCCACACAACCTTTAAACTGCTTTTCATCAATGGGCTCCTGTGGATAAGGTGCAAATTCTTCACTAATATTCAAACAAACTTCCAAATCTTTTCGAATTTTATTGCGAAAAGGAGAACTCATGTATTTGCCAAAATTAGAGTAAAGAAGCTCATAGACAGAGGTTAATTTTACCTTTGTTAGGTCTTGCGGATTCTGCACGATAGGTTTAATCTGATGAAAACTCAATTCAATTAATTCCGAGATTCGCGTATCAACAGCCATTAAGTCCTGCTCTTTTGTGAGAAACCAAGCGTCATTTTCTTCAATAAATTTCTGATAAAAACTTAATTCGCTTTCAGTCAAAGAATCCAGACGAGCAAGCAACTGTTGAGCCAAGGCAAACCACGTCATTGCAGAAGATAAAAATTGTTCATTGTCTTTAGCCAAAACAAAACGAATCAAAGCCCAACTTAGTTGTTTGTTATTTAACAAATCCACTCTTTTCATTAAGCCAGATAATTCATATTCCCTATCTTCGCTGTAAATCCAGGTATCAAGAGCAGAAGCAAGAGAGGGCACAGGACTTAAATCATTAACCTGTTGAGTTTCTGCTAACACTTGATTGCGATTTTCTTCAGGTTTATCAACCAGCTTTGGCAATTCAAATACTTTTAAATTCTTTTGAAAAACTTCAGACCAATTAATGTTTTTTTGCTTTGCGACTCCTTGCAACAATAACTCCCACACAGACTGCAAATTAAAATAGATTGTTAAATCATCATTCATTCGCAAGAAGTCGCCTAATTTTTCTTTATTAATTCGCGGTAAACGCCGATTTGTATTCCATTTTTTCTCCGACATGCCATTAACATAAGAAATCATGACCTCGCCAGCATTATAAGAAGAACTCACTACAATGGGTAATGAGTTGTCCATATCCGTTACCTTATTTATGGCAGATTGCCAAATAATTTGTGCTTGTTGTTGATTGCTGTATGCGTGCAATACTTGCCATAAAGCACGCGTTAATTCGACAGAAGCTTTAATCCCATAGTTTTTCCTTAACTCAAACACAACATCTTGAGTTGCCACTAAACTTATTGGCACGATTTCTTCATCCTTATTTTCAATCACTTCATCTCCTTGAGAATAAGCGTGAATTGGCATCAGCAGGAATGCAATTAAAAAATAAGTTTTCTTTAGCATGTTTATTAGGTATTATGGTT
>JALSIL010000471.1 GCA_026990095.1 Lysobacterales bacterium | reverse complement strand
TGTGCTGCCTCCGTATTTGTTTGCCAACTTTTAGGGTAACATTTAAGTCTTGATTTATAAATCAAGACTTAAATGTTACCCTAAAAGTTGCTCTAGGAGGAGTTGCACTTATTATACGAATCTAAGTTTTTTCAATAATTTTTCATCAGTATTTAAGATGTTTTGGTTAATAATATACAGTGATTTTACTAGTGCTGTCGGTGCATTTACATAAGTAGTTCGATAATATTCCTGCACATTATTAATTTCACTAATTAGTTGATGATAACTAATTGTATTGTTTAAATAATTCTCAATAATTTGAAATTGACCAATATTTATTAAGCTATGGTACTCTTTTTGTTCACTTTTCATTTTTTTGATAATATCTGTTTCTGCACTATGGCAAATTATTGCCAGTTGCCCACCTTTATTTAGCAAAGAATATATTTTATTTGCAACTTTATCCCAATTGCAGTATTCAATTCCGTATTGACTTGTAATAAGATTGTACTTATTTAAGGTGTTATAATTTTCAATTTCACAGTCAGTGACGAGATTTGTTTTGAGTATGTTTTCTTTATGGTGTGGGTGTTTTTTAATAATTGATTTTGTATTGATTTTTGCTGCATCTAATGCTGTTAGTTCGAAGTTTTTATTTGATTTTCTTGAAAATTCCGCAGCCAAAAGACTGATAGCAAGGTTTCCACAGCACACATCTAATAATTTAGAGTTATTTGGCAACTGTTCAAAACATCTATTCCATTGCGATTGAATAGAGCCGTTATAGTTTTCTCGAAAATCTTCAGGTAAAGAGGTTAATTGACCACTTTTCCAAAAATTACTCCAGTGCTGTTTATTTTTTATCATAATAAAAAAGGCACATATGATTATGTGCCTTTACAAGCTTAGAATTTTAAAATGTTTGAGTGTAACGCACATAAGAAATACGACCATAACCATCATAGAGATTAAAGTCATAATTTCTGGAACCCACATTGCCTAAACCAATAGGTGGTGCTTTTTCAGTTAAATTTCGCACACCAATAGTGATCTTACTTTTCCAAGGTGTGTGATAGTTTACCTGCAAATCATGTGTTACCCATGTAGGCACATGGCCTTCGCCAACACCTGAAACAATGGTATCAAACTGATCTCCAATCATGTTGATGTTATATGCAAAACTCCAATTTTGAATTGAATAGAGGTTCC
The DNA here is from genome assembly GCA_026990095.1 of Lysobacterales bacterium. Classification (GTDB taxonomy): domain Bacteria; phylum Pseudomonadota; class Gammaproteobacteria; order Xanthomonadales; family Marinicellaceae; genus NORP309. The sequence goes on along the minus strand of JALSIL010000471.1, from coordinate 10,678 downwards.
TCAATATAATTCTCTGTTGAGGAACCCCTGGATCTTTGATGAAATCACGACCCCCATCAACTGATTGATCCAGTAAGTGGCTGATTTGTAAATTACTGGATGCTTGCCCTCCAAGTATTTCATAATTAAACCTAGCATTAATATCAATGCCAGATGTTTCAACTTTACCTTGGTTGCCAAACCCTGTAAAACATTCAAGTATTGAACCATTGGCAGCACGATTACAAAATAAACCCTCAGGTACAGGATCACCTGATAATTCTGAGTCAATTAAGAATTGGGCTCCGAAGGACCGAATTCTATTATCAATTTCAATGTTAAAATAATCTAGCGTCATGTTAAACCAGTCACTTGGTTCATAGGCCAAACCAAAGGCAAATTGTTTTGACTCTTCTGCTTGCAATAAGGCATTTGATTGTACAGTATCATTGATTTGCAAAGAACAATTAGGGGGCTGTCCTTGGTTGATACAAGATTGTGGATCGTTGACAGAAGTGGCTGAAAAGGAAGGTTTTTGAGTCAAAGTGGGTAAGGTTGGTGCTCGAAAGCCTTCTCCATATGAGGCCCTTAATGTTAAATTTTCAATTGGTTGATATCGGAACGATACTTTTGGTGAAAAGTTACCCCCAAAATCTGAATAATTATCATAACGCCCTGCTAGATTCATTTCTAAATTATCTAACAATGGGAATAAGACTTCGAAAAAAGCTGATGTTATGCTTCTGTCTCCTGCTGCTGAATTACCCGCTGAACCACCAATTTGACCTGCTTCGGATAAAGGGTCATAAATATCTGCGTATTTGTCTACTCTGTATTCGGCACCAACGAAAGCAGATACCAAGCCATTTTCCATAGTGAAAAGGTCAAACGCGATTGAACCAAACAGTTCATCTTGATCGTAAGTGCCATCACGAAATACTGTAACCCGCATCGAGTTCAACACATTTTCAGCAGAACCATAAGGGTCGTTCAGGTTATAGGCACCACTTTCTATGTTGGCAGAAGCAGCAGAACGAAGCAAGAAATTGTGTCCAACATCAGACGTTCTATTTTTGGTTTTTCTAAGACCAAACTCAACTTCCGCATTACCAATTTGACCAGTTGTACCAACCAATAAATCAAGCATTTCATTGGTAACAGTCGTATCCCTATTGCCTAAGGCATCAAAACGGTGCCACCAATTGACAGATTGTGGTTCTAAGCCTAAATCTGGGTTATAGACATTGCCATTTGGATTGGTTGGGTTGTTTGGACTATTGGCTGTTAAAGGTGTAGAAAAGAAGCTGCTATCAGGAACTGGTGCATAACGGCCAAAAGATTTGGTTTGGGTAAATGAAGCATTAGTCCATATTTTCCAGTTTTCATTAACTTGATGTTTGCCTTTGACATAAAGAGACTTATTAGAGATAGAGGCTTCATCGGCACTGACCAAAGTAAAGTCATAAGCACAACGTTGTCCCAAAACATAAAAACCTGTTCCAGGAAAGCTGCAATCACCAATGGTGCGCCAGTTAAATTGATCATTTCCATTTTCATCCAATGTGGTAAAACTGTTACCAAAAACTGAGCCGCCAGGCACATTCCAAGGCAAGTCTCGGGCAAAAATAATGTCTCGGTCATTCCATGAGATACCAGCAATAAAGCTAGAAGTATCATTAGAGGACCCAAACAGGATGGATCCTTCTTCACGAGCACCGCCATCGTCAGGAATGCTGACATTGGCAGCACCAAGCATGACTTCCACACCTTGATAGTTATCGCGAGTAATGATATTGACCACACCACCAATAGCATCAGATCCATAGATAGCTGATGCGCCATCTGATAATATTTCAATTCTTTCAATAGCACCCAATGGTATGGTATTTAAATCTTGGCTAGAACCTGTAGAAGGTGATCGAGGCAATCTTCTACCGTCAATTAACACCAATGTCCGTGAAGCTCCCAGACCACGTAAACTAACTGAGGCTGTTCCTTGGGCAGAGCTTCCAGATTGTGGTCTAAATGATCCTGTTGAATTAAATGTTAGGCTACGAATAAGATCTGCAGCATTACTTTCTCCCGTTAACTCAATGTCCTCTCGGGAGATTACTGTGATAGGTAGGGCTCCTTCAATATTAGACCTTTTAATTCTAGAACCTGTGACTTCAATTCCTTCCAGCTCGGTTTTATCGACTTCTTCATCGCCATCGACGGCAAAAGCTGTACCCGATAAAGATAGCGAGGCAAGCATGCCAGAATACAATGCAATTTTAATTGCTCTGTTAATAGGATTACGTTTTATTTTCATTTTTTTCTCCAGTTTATTAAGTACAAGTAACGGCGACATACTTAGTACTACGTATGTCGTATATACTAACACAATACTACTACAGAATTCGTAGATGTCAATATTTAATTGTTTTGACTAACAAAAATTTAACAATAGAGGCAGTATGAAAAATGAAAAACCCCCTTTTAAGAATTTTAAAAGAGGGTTAATTTGCAGTAAAAAGAGAGGGTATTGAATGAGTTTTATATTTTATTTTTAAGACTGTTGGTTAGTTGATCGGTAAACTGCATCACTGCATCGGTTGCTTCATCAGTGGCATTTAGTGCCGTGTAACTGAGTTTTGAACCATAGCCAGAACCAATGCTATCACCTGTTTTAATTTCATAGGCATCAACATCTAATTGTGCGTTGATTAACTCACTGGAACGCCCTGCATAGTTTAATTGTTGCGAACCCACGTAATTTACATTAGCAATTACCATCGCTTGACCACCATTTCTTTGAATTAGCTTTTTTAACTCGGCTAAATCCAAACCATTATCAAGAAGTTGACGCATGCCAGGAATAAACTGCTCATTCATGACTTTGATGCCTTGTGCTTTTAATTGGCTTTCGAGAATTTTCTCAATTGGATTGGCAACCGCAGGATCACCAAAGGCTATTACTACAACGCCTTTATTTAATGGCACGGCTTTGGGAATGTGTCGTATAGGTTTGTGTTGTACGCTTTTGGCAACACGTGAACTTGATTCTACCGTTATTGGAGGAACAGCGGTTTTACTTTCAGCAATTGTATTCTTTTGTGTCGGTGTATTAACGGCTAAAGCCTGCAAATCACTTTGGTTAGGTAGCGAAATGGCTTGAACATCTGAGACTTGAATGCCTGAAGGTTTTTGACTGGCTTGTGCCGCGAGATTTTGTGCATCTTGCTCTAGCTCATTGTTTTGTAGTGGTGCTATTGTATCAGCTGTACCAACAAGTGCCTGATTTCCATTCGAAACAGGTGTTTCACTATTTGACTCTTCTTGAGTCGGTGTTTGTGTGGACGCAAGGGATTCATCAGGGAAATCAATTTGACTTAAGTCTTGCACAGTTGCTTCATCTTTGTCATCAGATTCGCCAAACATACTGGATAAGCCCACCATTATACCCTTGCCTTTTATATTTGAAGAAGACTTTGGAGCTGATGCTTTAGGTGCAGATGAATCAAGAGGGTTTATTGATGCATCCACGGGAGCATTATTGGCAGAATCTGTAAGTGTAACAATTTGTTGGTTGGCAGAAAATTTTGGAAGGGGGAAGTAACCGCCATAATAACCAAAAGCTCCAGCTCCCAGAACAGCAAAAACAGTGGCTGCCATCAACCACTTTTTACCATTTCCTGATTTTTGAGTGGAAACAGGGGTTAAGTTTTGAGCCGTAATCGCATCAATACTTGGTAGAGTATTTTGTTCAGATATTTTTGGTTTAATGGTTTTAGCTACAACTGTTGCATTGGATTTTATATTAGCAATGGTTTCATTATCTATAATATTGCCTAAATCACGAATAACTTCATTGCAACTTTGGTAGCGATCATCGGGTGATTTGGCAATCATTTTATTAAGTATATAAGACGTCTTTTTGTCCACTTTTTTATTTAACGCACGGATATCAGGGATGTCAGATTGCACCACTTCAAGCATAAGACCCAATGGGCTATCGTTCTCGAAAGGAACTTTGCCTGCGAGCATTTCATAAAAAACAATACCTAGTGAAAAAATATCAGAGCGTTGATCCACTTCTTTACCAATACACACTTCAGGTGATAAATAGCCTGGAGTGCCAACAAATTCTCCAGTGTTGGTGAGTTTATCTCCGTATTCACGGGTGCGAGCAATACCAAAGTCAACAATTTTAAGTGTTCCATCTTTGGTTAACATCAGGTTGGCAGGCTTTATATCGCGATGAACCAAATCTTTTTCATGAGCCGCAGCTAAACCTAAACACGCTTGTTTGAGTAGATTTTTCGCGTGTTTTACGGTTAAGGTATTTCCCCCTTTTAAAATATCATCAAGGGATTGTCCTTCGATGTATTCCATTGCGAAAAAAGGCTGCCCTTTTTCTTCACCAATAAAATAAATTTGAATCACATTGGGGTTATTTAACGCTGCCGTGGCTTTAGCTTCACGTGTAAAGCGTTCCACTAAATCTTTGTCGTTCAATAAATGTTCACCTAAACATTTAATCGCAACTTGGCGATTGAGAGAAGGTTCCCAGCCTTTATAAACAACCCCCATGCCACCACGACCCAGTTCAGCTGTTACTTCATAATGTCCAAATTTTTTCATAATTATCCCCCTAAAAGCCCTTCATGCAATTTCAAGCATCCATCATATAATAACATATTTGAATAATTACTTAACCATTTGGGCCGTGATTTGTGATTCATATCACATAAAGCAAGAGAATAAAATACAATTGTAGGGGCATTAAAATAATAAAACTTGATAGAAAAACTTAATATTTTTCGGAATTAACTTATAATTACACCATGAGCCCTTATATATGGGATAAATTTATTAGGAATAAATCCATTGTTAGATAAAACAAAGCCAAACTTTTGCACTCTCCCCGATGTTGCAGCCGATGTAAAAGCAAAAGTTGCAGGGACATTAGAGTGGGTTGGTATGTCAGAAATTGAGATGCCAATAAACCTCAATGCCGATACAAATATACCACCAACAGTGGCACGAGTGCGTGCAGAAGTATCTCTTGACCATGAAAGTAAGCGGGGCATACATATGTCTCGACTTTATCTTGCTTGTGATAAAACTTTTTCACATCAGAAGATTGATTTTGCGTGTTTATCGCAATTAACCCAAGAATTTCTTGTCTCCCATGCAGACTTGAGTAATAACGCCGTTATTGAAGTGGATTTTGATGCGTTAATCCGCAGAAAAGCACTCATCAGTGACAATTCAGGATGGCGCAGTTATCCTATCACTTTATTAGTGGTAAGAGAAAAACAAGAAATAACGCATATCGAGTTAGATTTTAGCGTCACCTACTCCAGTACATGCCCTTGTTCTGCGGCATTAGCTCGAAGCCTTATTCAAGAAAACTTTAGTCAAAGTTTTGATAAAGAAAATTTAGATTATGCTAAGGTTTTAGCGTGGATAGGCAGTGAAGAAGGAATTAATGCAACGCCACATTCGCAGCGTTCGACTGCCCATATCCGCACCTTTCTCAAGCCAGGCACAAAACAAGTTCCATTAAAGCAATACATTGACTTAGTTGAAGCGTCCTTACAAACAGCGGTACAAGCCGCCGTTAAACGAGAGGATGAACAAGAGTTTGCTCGCATAAATGGCAAAAACTTCTTGTATTGTGAGGATGCCGCTCGACGAATAAAGCATGTTTTGTGTCAGCAAAAAGACATCGAAGGGTTTTGGTTGCGAGTGCACCACCATGAATCGTTGCACCCACATGATGCAACCGCAGAGGCAAGCAGTGATTGATATTGTTGTTGAAGTTGCCCGCTTAGAGGAAATCATTGACGTGCGTCACCAAGTGCTTCGGAAAGCACTGCCACGTAGCAGTTGTTATTATCCAGAAGACGTGTACAAACACACGGTGCATTTTGCTGCAAAATTAAATGATGAGGTTATTGGTTGTGCATCTATTTACAAAGAATCACACCCTGATTTTTCATTAAAGCAATCATGGCGTATTCGTGGCATGGCAGTGCGTGAAGTTTATCAAGGTCAAAATATCGGAACGCAGTTATTAGAAACCTGTATTAATCACGTTATCAAGCAAAAGGCTGGCGTTATTTGGTGCAATGCACGGTTAAGTGCTGTTAAGTTTTATAAAAACAGTGGTTTTAAAATTATTGGTGACGAGTTTGAATTGCCTGATATTGGTCCTCATTATTTAATGGCGAAAAATTTAGGTATTCATATTGGCCAAACGCGTTTTGTGGAAATTGCTAAAAAGCTTTTTGCTAGTAAAAACCCAATTCCTGCTCCTCAAGCCAAAATAAACATTGAAAAACACTAAATCATCCCAATTAACCCAATTCAAAACAAGCGTAACTAAACTTAAACTATGAGTGAAAATTTTAAACAATATATCTGCGTAGTTTGCGGACTAATTTATGACGAATCAGAAGGCTGGGAAGAGGATGGAATAGCTCCAGGCACCAAATGGGAGGATGTCCCAGATACGTGGATGTGCCCAGACTGTGGAGTGACAAAGGAAGATTTCGAACTTTTAGCCTGAATATTTCGTACAAGAATGGAATTTATGGAATAAATGGCAAAATAGATTGGATAAATATCGCTTCATACCTAGTTATTCTTAGGTTATAAGCGATTTTATTCAAGATATGAAGCCATTTTTTTTATAAAACCATTCAGGTACAAACTGTAACCGTAACAATGTTGAATTAAGCCACTGAAATATATGATAAATATGCATATTTTATGCCACTTGTATGAAATATTCAGGTTAGAAGATTAGAGACCTTCATCAGAGTTGGTATAAGGGTTTTTCTCTCCACTGGTAGTGGTTTTAAAGCGTTTATGTACCCATAAATATTCGTGCGGACTCTTTTTGACCATTATTTCAATCTCCTGATTCACTCTTTTGGTGTCTTCAAGCGCATCTTTTGTGGGAAAGTTATCCATTGCTGGCGATAGTGTTAAGGTGTAAAAAGGCGGTTTGTCGTTGCGTTGTACATGAAAGTACAAGACAGCACACTTTGAAAGTCTCGCCATTTGATGGGTTGCCGTAATGGTTGAAGCCAGATGGTTGAAAAAGGGCACAAATACCGATTGCCCTCTGCGGTAATCTTGATCGGGAGCATACCACAAAATACCACCCGATTTTAAATGTTTAATAATCGGACGCAATTCTTCACGTTTAAACATCTTTAGTGCATATTTCAGGCGTGATTTAGTCACAATATATTCTGTCAATGGGTGCTTGTGCTCTCGGTACATTCCAGCAATTGGAAATTGCTTGCAAAGGATTTTTCCACCAATGTCTAATGAAGTGAAGTGACCTGCCACTAAAAGCACCCCTTGGTTTTTATCTAAACAAGCTTGAATGTGTTCCCCGCCATGAATAACACTGTTTTGTTCAATGTTTTTTGTTTGACTTAAAAAGGCTTTAAGGGTTTGGGTAACCATTACTCCTAATTCTTGATAATGCTTTTTAATTAATTGATTTCGTGTATTAAGACTTAAAGCGGGGAAGCAGATTTTTAAATTTGTTAGCACTACTTTTTTTCGCAAGCCAAGAGCATGCAATAATCGACCAAACACTTTACCAATAAAGACAAGAATGCGGTAAGGTAATTGAGCCAAAAGCCAGAGGGAAAAATAAATTATCCAACTGGGTGCAAACTTAAAATAAGAAGGTTTTGATAACATTGTGCAATTATAACAATTTTTACAAGGGGTTGTTCTTAACTTTTGCTGACAAACTGTTGTAAAATGGTTTTTTAATGATTTTTAGGAGCTATTGTGGATATTGTATTAAAACAGTTTCTAGGTAACAGCCCAAAGTGGTTTAAGTTGATTTTATTAGGCTTTTTGGTTATTTGTTATCCAGCAACGTTGTTGTTAGGTAAAACGGTTATGGGCTGGGCTTTTATCGTCATGTTCATTTTTACATTAGCCATGGCTCTTAAATGCTATCCATTGCAGTCTGGTGGTTTGTTGGGTTTAGCTATACTGGCTCTAGGCTTAACAAGTCCAGAAACTGCTTGGCATGAGATTCAAAACAACCTCTCTGTTATCATGTTATTAGTGTTTATGGTCAGTTTTATTTATTTCATGCAACCCTTGCTTATATTTCTATTTGGCAAGATACTGGTTAAAGTAAAAAATAAAATCATTTTATCCTTAATGTTTTCAATATCTGCCGCTTTTTTGTCTGCATTTTTAGATGCTTTGACAGTCACAGCGGTTTTAATTACTGTTTTTATTAGCCTTTACGGCGTTTATGAGAAAGTTCATTCCAATGCCAAAAATACAGACTTTGATGACAACGAAATTAATGACTCCAAACAAATGGGCGGCGATGTCCTAGCTGAATTTCGTGCATTTATTCGCTCACTTGTCATGCACGGAGTTGTTGGCACAGCATTGGGAGGTGTGATGACAATGGTAGGAGAACCGCAAAACTTATTGATTGCTGACAAAATGGAGTGGGATTTTATAGAGTTTTTTCTTAATATGTCGCATGTTACTGTTCCTGCGATTATAGCTGGGTTAGTGACTTTGATTGTTGTGGAAAAGTTCAAGTGGTTTGGATTTGGTGGCAAACTTGATTCTAATGTTAGAATGATTCTAAAAGGCTATTTAACTAAGCAGGATGAAAACCGAACACGTAAAGAAAAATATGCACTAATAGTACAAGGTATCTGTGCTATTTTACTTATTTATGGATTATACGCACATATCATGCAACCAGGTTTAATTGGCTTAGCATTAATGGTTGTTGTGACCTCTTTTACAGGAATCATCCACGAACATCGCATTGGTAAAGCATTTGAAGAATCCTTGCCTTTTGTTTCTTTATTGGTTATTTTCTTTATTGTTGTTGGCATGATTCATGACCAGCATTTATTTCACCCTGTTATTCATTGGGTTTTAACCTTGCCAGTAGAAACACAGCCCAAAGCATTCTTCTTAGCCAATGGCATCTTATCGGCAATCAGTGACAACGTATTTGTTGCGACGGTTTATATTAATGAAGTCAAAGCTGCATTTGATGCAGGACAATTTGATCGGCAGCATTTTGACGCGTTAGCAGTTGCCATTAATACCGGAACAAATTTGCCATCAGTAGCAACGCCCAATGGACAAGCAGCTTTCCTATTCTTATTGACATCAGCACTGGCACCAGCTATACGCCTTGGCTACATGAGAATGGTTGTTATGGCTCTGCCTTATACAATAGTGTTAACGACTGTTGGCTATTTTTTCCAATACCACAGGTAAGAGATTTTTGCAAAGCACTCATTAATTGAGTGCTTTTTTTTTGCCGAAATTTAAGCAAAAAAACCCAGCAACATAAGTTGCTGGGCAAATATAAAAAAATTGATTGGGGAAAACCAATTTTTACGATTCATTCAAAAAAGGGGAGAATGAATCACATAAATAGCAAGGGATGCTACTCATGGGCGTATGAGAACATTTTTTATTTTAAATTGCAAGTGTTAATTTAGCATTTGCTAATATATGAGATACTTTTAACAATTGTTTACATGATTTTAATTTATCCCAAATCCCGATATAGAATCGCAATAAAATAGTCATAACTTCAACATCAGATTCCTGTATAATTGTAAATTTTATGAACTCTATTTTCATGAATAAACCAGAAAACCACCAATTCGCTCGAAATTATTTAGCTCAATGGCAAAGTGAACTAAAAAAAAATAATTGCGGCAACGACGCATTGTTATCTCATAGTGTCAATTTCATTTTGGGTAATCTTGACGAGAAAGATGAAGAATTTGTGTCTTTGTTTCACACTCTTGGGCAAAAGCTAATCAGCGAATTAGAACCAAAAGTCGCTGAGAATGACTACCGCTTAAATTTGCCACGATTGGAAAGTTATGATGGCATTGGTCAATTGACCAATGAAATAAGACACCACCCTTATTACACCCAAATTGGTGATGGCATTTATGGCACAGGTATGATGGAAAAAATCAATCAACCAGGTCAATTAACCAAGAGTTTATTGCTGTTTTATTTAACCAGTCACTTAGGCGAGGCAGGGCACAATTGCCCTGTGGCATGCACTGCAGGTGTTATCCGAGTCTTTAATCAAATCGGTGACTTCCCCGACAAACAAGCTATCTTGGCCAAACTTATTGCACCGAATTTTCAGAACAATTTCACTGGTGCTCAATTTGTTACCGAAGTTCAAGGGGGCAGCGATGTGGGTTTGAACTCATGCAAAGCCCGACAACAAGCCGATGGGACATGGTTAATCAGTGGTGAGAAATGGTTTTGCTCCAATGCTAATGCCGATGTTTTTTTAATGACAGCAAGGTATGATGAAGACAGAGTTGGCACAAAAGGGCTGGGGTTGTTCTTAGTCAATCGGTTCAATAAGAATGGCACACCAAATGCACTAAAAATTCGCCGATTAAAAGAAAAAATTGGCACCCGTAGCATGGCATCAGGTGAAATTGATTTTGAAAATGCCAAAGCCATTGCCATGGGTAAACCTGAAAATGGCTTTAAATTATTGATGCAAAATGTATTGCACCTGTCGCGAATATACAATAGTTTTGCCATTTTAGGTGCGGCATCAAGAGCGTATCAAGTGGCGCGAAGTTATGCCAAATACCGTATTGCTTTTGGTATGGCGATCGAAAACTATCCCTTGGTTCAACAACCT
>JALSIL010000470.1 GCA_026990095.1 Lysobacterales bacterium | reverse complement strand
GTCCATAAATTGAACAGCAGACCTAGAAAATGTTTGGGATATAAAACACCTTATGAGATTTTTGAGAAATTAACTGGAATAAACATGAATAAATCAAAGGAGTTGCACTTATGACTCGAATTCAGCAAGCCATCTTACAAAAATCCATGCAACTATGACAAAACTTCCCACAAGATTGTCTAAGTGTTAAACAGCGAGTAGAATCTTTATTGACTAAATTATAAAAAAACAGGCAGGGACAAGGCCAGCCACTACGAGGGACTTGTTTGTATCTGTTGCGACATGGATATTTGCGGTGTATATAGTTACAAAAAAGCGAGGATAAACCTCGCTTTTTTGAGTCAGAAGATATAAGAATTACTCAAAGTCATCTTTAAACAACAACTCAGGGGCGGTAAAGAAAGCCTGTGAATCTTTATCGGCATCCATGGTGAGTGTACAACTGGCACCTTGTCCTTGACATGCGCCTTGCCAATGGTCAAAACTGGTAACCATGTTATCAGTGATGGCATTTAAAGTGACCGATGTTCCATCTTCATAATCACCTGTACAGGTTGTGCCACAATTGATGCCAGGAATTGCCGATTCAATATGTCCTGAACCCACACCTTCAACACTGACTGTTAAGGTAAATAATTCAACAAATTCAACATCTGTTTCAGTCAATCCATTGATTGCAATATTACAAGTTGCAGATTGATTAAAACAGGCGCCAGTCCATTGTTTGAAAAGAAAACCAGCAGCGGGTGTGGCGCTTAGTTGAACAGTTTTACCCAGTTCGTAAGATTCAGTACAATCAACGCCGCAATTAATACCAGCCAAGTCTGATACAACACTTCCCATGCCTATTTTAGTGACTATAAGATTACCAAATAAAGGTCTTTCAAAAGCACCCATGTCGGTTTCAAACCCCGCATTATTAATGCTGTTGCTATTAATTGTGCGTGCGCGCCCATCTAAATCATTTTCTCCAGCAACATCTGCACAAACATCTATTGCAGGGGAGTTGGCTGCTAAATGATAAGGCCCTTCTAGAGATGTTTCAAATAGTGGATCGCTATTGATTCCCGTTAATTCATTGTTGGGAGATATGTTGCAAAAGCCTGTCATTCCTGCAGGAACGGTGACTGGAGCATTCCAGACAATGGTATTCTTAACAAATGTATCAACATTAGGGGCGGCAATATTTAAACCACTGTTATTCATGGTGACACGGTTGATTTTTATTTTACTGTCACTGGCAGAGAGTATGCCCTGTGAGCCATTATTATAGAATAAACTATCCTTAAAATCTGCAGTTGTAGAATTTGAAGAGATTAGTATACTGCCTTGAGGATTCGAGGTATTATCATGCACCACGGTTTTAAACATCTGAAAGAGATTGCTACCATCTTGTGAATTTACCAAAATGGCTGCACCCGCTGTGGTTGCTGAGTTTCCTGTAAAATTTGAACAATAATTAGGTGCTATTTGCGATTGCACACAATTTAAACTTCCACTAACCACCACCCAACTAAAACCAGCTTCATAAATCGCGCCACCCAAGTCTGCAGAATTATTGATAAACTGCATATCTGTTAACACTGAATTACTTAAATCGTTGTACAAAGCACCTCCTTTTCCCACTGCGGTATTGTTTGAAAAAACACCATTGCTTAAATTTACAGGGGAATTATTAGTTGCAAAAATGCCAGCGCCATCAACCAGTCCAGAATTATTATCTATGAGTATGCCATTTGGCAAGTTTGTAGTACTGGATATGGGGGTGCTATCAAGCATTAAACCAGCACCATTACGGGCGTTGTTCGATGAAACAGACACATCCCCAGATACGGTGATAGTACTATCAACAGCATTGACTGCACCGCCATCCTTGTTGACAAAATTCGTATCAAGTTTTGAACCACCGTTATTGCCATTAATTGTTAGGGTTGAATTTAAGGCATAGATACCACCACCATATAAAGCAATATTTGTAACAATCATGCTGTCATTAACAATTAAATCAGTATTTGCACCTAACCATATGCCTCCTCCTTGCTGTTCAAAAGTAGGGTTTCCTGGAGCGTTGACATTATTATTTCTAACCTCTGCTTGGTTAAGAACTACATGTGCACCATTGAATATGGCAAGACCAGCACCCACTTTAGAGGCTGTATTGTTATTTATGTCACCACTAACATTCAATGTGGTATTTGCCCCATCAATAGCAACCCCACCACCACTCACTTTACCATCGTCATCCACCTTTTTGTTTTGTCTGATGACAAAATTACTCCCAATGCTAAAGTTTAGAACATTGGCCATGCCGTCGGAATATAAACCTACTCCTTTAAAATCATCGCCCACATCAGGGTCAATGCGATTATATTCAATGGCACCTGAGATGAAATCCATACTGGCATTATCAATCATGGCAATGCCTGCGCCATTCCCAAAAGACAAATTGTGCTGAACTTTTGCATTGCCTTGCATCAGGTTGTCATGCTGGGCATTATCTGAGGTTTGCTCTAAATACATACCAGCACCCGTTTTGGCTCTGTTCCCCGTGGCATCAAACCCCAAACCAATGTTGGCATCATCCATCAATTTAGCAACAATATTTTTACCAAATATTCCTCCGCCCATGCCAGATGCACCTGTGGCGACGTTGGCATAAATGCTACTTTGATTGTTCATGGTTATGGAACCACCTAATGAAAAATGAATGCCTGCACCATCGATTGCGCTATTTCCAAAATCCTCAACACCAATATGGGATGTATCATTCATGATGACGACTCCTGAGCTTGAGATTCCACCTCCATTTGTATTGCCGACACCAGAAAAGATGGCGGTATCACCATTTAAAATAATGCTTGATCCTGCTCCATCGGCATTGATATTGCCGCCTGTTCCAAATAAGCCTGTTGTGCCATTGCTGACATTGACATTGGTTAATACCAAGGTTGTATTGTCTGCAATATTAATGATGCCTCCATATTGTGCCTGAGCATTTTTTAGAGAAAGATTGCTGAAACTGACCGTGGCACTATTAACAATATTCACTATCCCGCCATTTGTTGAAAATTGATTGCCACCATCAATCACCACATCAGTACTTAGAGCAGCCATATTCACCGCAGCACAATCATCAGTTGCCGAAACAAAGTCCAAATCTTTATCAATCACACCCAATTGCTCAACATAAGTGCCTTTGGAAATATAAATGGTATCGCCAGCAGAGGACGCAGCAATCGCCATTGAAACCGTTGGATAATCACAAGCCGCACCATTGATACCGACCAAATCGGCGTATTCATCCATGCCCGCTTCTTTACCCAATCCTAAGGGGCGCACATCACCATCAATGTCCTCAGTCGCAACACTTGTGCCTCTGTCCATTGCTGGTGATGTTCTTTGTATGTGAAAATTATTGTTGGCAGCATCCACAAATACGGGATCTTGTTGTACCGTATTGGCAAATCCCGTTGGATCATATTGAATGACTGAATCAACTACTGTGATATCCGCTGAAATTCCCGTTTGTAAATTGGCAAAACTGTTGTTCCAAAGAATATTAGAGGTAAAAGTAATGGAAGAATTATTGATACTCTCCATCACTGCATTACTGCCGGTATTATTGACTATGGTATTAAAGTCTAATGACAGTTTGCTTTCACTGCCGTTTAGTGAGTCCATAATAAACAATTTATCCGCCGTATTGTTGCTGATTAAACTGTTGCTGATAAATAACAAAGTACCAGTTGAACTCGCTGAATCAACAATGTTGCCAGTGTTATCTGATATGACCGTTTTGACAACATTCATAATGCTACTGCCACCGGTTGAAAATACTGCACCATCATTGCGACTAACGGTGGCACAAGGGGATGCTTCACATAAGGATTTAATATTCAACACACTGATATTATCGAGACGAAACACGTTGGTGTTATTGGTGTTATCTGTGACTTGAGCATCTTCTATGGTCAATAAAGCACCATTTTCCATATAAATAATATAACCATTCTCATTAAAACTGATGCGAGAACTAGCATTCTTCATTGTCACTGGACTGTTGTTAAGGAGATAAAGGGCTGAACCAAGATTGGCCTGGTTGTAACTGATTTCTACTGGACCAGCACTCGAACCTAAATTGATGCTACAATTGTCCTCAAATATTCCGCCACCATTGCCAGAACTGGCCATATTACCTTGTGCCACGCCATTGAAACGACCAATCAAGACATCTTGTGTTGATAGAGCCGAATCTTTACAGTAAATTCCACCACCATCATTGCTCGCATTGTTGCTATAAATTTCAGTATTTTGATCCATACTCACCAAGGCACCGCCCATAATCGCAACACCACCACCTAACTTGGAATTGTTGTCATGGATATGGTTATTACTAAGAGTGACCGTACCAAAACCATTGTCACTGGTGATGACAACACCAGAACTAAAATCACTGGCATCGGTTTGCGAACCACTGATGTCAAATCCAGCTAAGGTCACATTCTTACCGCCACTGACATCAATATTAACCACCGCACCAGCAACTCCTGCTTGTAGTGGCGTACGATTGGCAGTAAAAACCGAACAAGTCGAATCCAGACCGCCAGTAATAGTCACGCTTTTACCTAACACCGAAAATTGTGCATTCACTCCAGTGATGGCATCTTCTGAAACACTGATAAAATCTCCATCTTGAGCAAAATTTAAAGCCGTTTGGATATTCGGGAAACCACAACCCGCATTGTTGGTATCACCCACCGTCAATGTTGCTGCTTTTATTTGATTGCCTGTTTTTTTATCAAATTGTGGATATTTCAACAAAGGCTGTGAAGTGCGTCTGTGCCAAAGCATATCGGTGTATGCCATAAACTCATCATGGCTCATCATGTTTTTGATTTCAGCCAAAGATAACGAACTGCGTTTGTTGTTATCATCAGACTTGAGTTGCACCGCACGGTCTTTTTCTAACAACAATTGTTTGGTCTTGTCCGAACCCAAAACAGCAAAAGCTGCTTTTAAGTCAGGATTGTTCATCTTGGCTTGCAAGGCTTCAAACTGCTTGGCCCCTTCGACTTGCCCTTGTTTGTCCTTTAGCCAAGCACTGACAAAACGCGGACGAATCTCATGTGCTGCCACACCGTCATCAAACATGGCTTGAGCCGTGGTTTTGTCCATGCCCAACTCAACCGCTTTTAATACGGCTTGAGGTATGACTGGTTGGTTAATATAATTGATGGCCTGGGTGGCAGATAACACCACAACCAAGGCAATCCCTAAGGAAAGAACGATTTTATTTTTCATGATTTTACCCAATTATTGTTGTTTACCTATCTACCACCGTAAAAGTAGATGAAAGTGGGTCAAAATAATTAGACTTTGTCTCAATAATTTGTAAAAATCAGATAATAATAATAGCAAACGAAGGAATATCTTGTCTCAATCTGAAAATAAATTTTCCATTGTAAAAAAATATTTTGAGCAATTTGCAGGCTTGGATAAAGCAGAATGCAAACAACAATTTGCTGCTTTAGAGCAACAAAAAATACTCGATAGCCAACAAATAAATCTACTCAAAAGCATGTTGGCTGCCGATAAAGACATAGATATGGCGACCAATATACAGGCCATTTCGGCTGATATTGATACCTCCTCTGATGGGGTTAAACCAAACTGGGCAAATCAGCAAATTGCTGCTTACAAAATCGTCAAACCATTGGGCGAAGGTGGTATGGGACAGGTTTTTTTAGCCTTTAGAAACGATGGCGAATTTGAACAAAAAGTTGCGATAAAATTACCACACACACACTTTAACCCACAAACACAAGCCCGTTTTGAAAATGAACGGCAAATACTTGCCCAACTGACCCACCCCAATATTGCTCACTTATTGGATGGCGGTACAACCGACAAAAAGCAAGCGTATCTGGTGATGGAACACATAGAAGGTTTGGAGATAGATGAATATTGCATAGAAAATTTGCCGAGCCTCAATCAACGCATTGAACTCATTTTACAAATATGTGATGCCGTTGGTTTTGCGCATCAAAAGTTAGTCTTGCACCGCGATTTAAAACCTGGCAATATTTTGGTCACTCAAGAAGGGCAAGTAAAGTTATTAGATTTTGGCATTGCCAAATTACTTGATAGCGATAACGACAGCAAAACTGCCACCCAAATCATGACCCGTAGTTATGCCAGCCCTGAACAAATTCAAGGCAAGGCAGTTGGCACCCAAAGCGATTTGTTTTCCTTGGCAATTATTGCCTACGAACTCATCACTGGCTTTCATCCCTTTGCTGGTGATACACAACACCAACGCGAGCAAAAGCTACTCTCAGGCACACTTACCAAAATCACCACACGCCAACAAAAACAAGCTCTGTTCCCCGAACTTGCCAATATCCCAACAGGTAAAATTCAAGGCGATTTGGAAAATATCCTCCACAAAGCACTGGCAAATGAACCCGAAAAACGCTACGTCAGCGTCAAAGACTTTGCCGATGATTTAAACAACTTTTGCAATAATCGACCTGTAAAAGCCCGCAAAGCCAGTTTTTTCTATACCTTTGGCAAAATGATGCAACGGCATAAAGTGGCAACCTTGGCTATTGTTTTGACACTTTTCACCTTGGTTGCTTCTAGCATTTTTTCCTACCATAAGGCTCAAGAAGCGGAACGTCAAAAAACCATTGCCTTTAATCAAAAACAAGTCGCTCAAAAAGAAAACTTAAAATCAAAACAAGTAACAGAATTTTTGTTGAATATTTTTAAACAAGCCCGTCCTAAACTCTCAGGAGAAGAATTGACCGCTGAAGATATATTAGACGATGCGCTGATAAAACTAAAAAATAAAGCTAATATTGATGAAGAAACTCGGTTTTCTATGCTCAATGTTATCTTTGATAGTTATTTAAGTCTTAACAAATACACTAAAATACAAAATAATATTGTCCCATATTTAAGGAAATGCATATCCAAATTAAGTAAGACTAATGAACAGTGTTTATTGCTGATGGTCACAAGAGCAGCACTTGAGTATAATTTAGAAGAACATAAAAAAGCTATTGAAATATTAAGCAATGCTGAAAAAATAGTGTTGTCTCAAACACCTCTTAATAAAAATCTATATGAGAAAATTCTATTTGATTATTATAATCCTTTAATTGAACTAGAACAGTATCCAAGAGCCATAAAAAGAATTCAAATGGATTTGAAAATATTTCAAACAATTCCAGATAAAAATTTTGATGAACTAATCTATCGGTTGCATAATTTGGCAGATACTTATATTAGAATGAAAAACTTTGATAAAGCTTTTGAAGTTATTCAGCAAATTGATTTAAAGCTAAAAAACAACACGCAAACAACTGATATAATGTTGGCAAGTAATTACAACCTAACAAGTATTTATTATGGGTACAAACACATGCCAGAAAAAGCAACTAAATATGGACAGTTAGGCATTGAAAAGTTAGAAAAACACAAAAAAATGAGACCGAAATTCTTAGGAGATTATTTAACGTATTATGCCTATAACTTATCTCGCTCAGGTAGGTTACAAGAAGCCATTAATGCCTATAAACGAGCCATATACATCTATGAAAAACACACTGAAGGGTTAGATTTTTTAACTATAAAATTTAAAAAAAGAGTTGTTTTGGTATACATACAGCTCAATAAAGTAATACAGGCACAAAATATTTTTGATGAAATAAGACAGCAAGTTAATGATGTTTCTATTTTTAAGAGCAAGTATGAACAGTGCTATTATCAGTTGATAAAAACTGAATTATCGGTAATAAGCAAGTCAGCCAGCAATGCTCAAGATGATGTGAATGATTTTAAATCATGCATCAAAATACATCATCGGTATGAAGACTATACTCATATCATTCAAGCACAACTTTTTTTAAAAAAACATCAATTTAAATCGGCTAAAACAGTGTTAACTAATCACCAATTCCTCTTTAAGAAATTTCCTAATGATTATTTAAATATCAAACGCCATGTTGATTTTTTATTGAACCAAATTGATAGTGCTACAGTACCTTAAAAAAGTAGGCATCCCCTTGTGGATGCCTTTGATTTTGGGTATTAGATGAAATTTTCTTATCCATCAATTAACAGTTTCACGTTGTCCTAACAAACCCACCACCAAAACCAAACCCATCAAAACCAATAACATTAAGCTGTTTAAGGTCGGAATCACAGCAGCAATTCCCGCAATCGAGTTCACAGCAGTCAGTACTACATCATTGCCATCTCCACCAGTATAGCTCAGCCTCAAATCTACCCCATTGATTTGTGCCACAATATCCCCTTCATTCACCCCAAAGAAACTGCCCGTTAACTGCCCATCAACGGTAATGATTTGAAACACATCGCCATCTTGTGGGACAAAACCATACATAAACAAGATTTGTAAAGAACCTGCCAGTTGGATGTTGTTGGTCTGCACATTGGCATAAAAACCAGGGCCTTGGTTATTGTTTGAAGCGGGTGCTGTACCGCCCAAACCAAAAGCAGTCGTGCCCTCATCACCGACCATAGTCATTTCTTGGGCTTGTACAAAGGATGGATTAAATTTACGAAAACTTCTAACAGATCCCCAGCCAAAAATATGAACCACACCATTGGACAAGTTAAAATCGGTATCATCCATATCCATAGAACCCACATCCACGGTGGCATTGGTGACAAATATGGGTGGTGTACCTGTGGGAATTACCACCGCATCCGATCGCCCTGGTACTGTGCCAGTATCCCAGTTATTGGGATTAAACCAATCACCATCAGTGCCGATGAAAGTAGAGGTGTCACTGACCGCACTTAACACCACATCATTGCCATCACCACCGGTATAACTAATCACCAAATTCACTTGACCAAAACGAGCCACTACATCGCCTTCGCGAGCATTGTCAAACGTTCCTATCAGGGAATTTCGAGCCGTTACTATCTGAAAAGTATCGCCAACTGACGGAGTAAAGCCATAAATGGTCTCAATATGCAGTTGCCCATTCAGTTCGACATCATCAGCCAACAAAGTAGCATAATGCCCCATGCCAGTATTGCCAGGACTAGCAGCAATCAAGCCACCCAGAAACATTGTCACCCTTGGGGTTTTTGCAATGATTTTAATCGAACGGGTATCATTGGTGGTTGGGTTAAAAAATATTCCAAAAGATCCTGCAGCTGCGGTATTGGTATTGAGTTGCAATTGGTCACCACTCATCTGACTGGAATGGGCATCAAGCAAAGCCGTATCATTGACATCCAATTGATTGTACTGAAAGACTGAACCATCCATCAGGGTTAAAACCGCTGAGTTATTGAGTGCAATATTATGCACCATAACAGGACCTGTTGGTGATAAAGCAGGATCAATCAAGACCTGTGAATTGCCATTTAAGACAATATCCGTTGTGGCATCAGGCAGCATTCCTGTATCCCAATTATTGGGATTAAACCAGTTACTATCGGTACCGATATAAGTGGCAGCAAATGCCCAATGAGTGAATAAAACGAGTAGAATGATTGCTATTTTTTTCATGATTGTTGCTCTATTATTGTTTGCATTACCTCTACCACCGTAATAAGAGAGAAAAGTAGGTCAAATAATTTGATAAAATGAATAATAACAAGCAAATCCATAGGTAGTAGCATCCCCTTGTGGGTGCTTGCGATGGGGATTGTTACGCTTTATGCTTTTTTATAGCGAGCGTTGAAAAAACCGAATGCAATAAGCAGCACTAAAATAGCATAAAATATTAATGACCAATTATTAAGTACTGGGATCATATACGCTATAGCCGTGCCACCATTGCCTGAGTTATCGGTATTGTTGCCATTGTTGATATCTGCTTCATCGGCACTATTGGCTTGGCTCTGTAAATACCAGCTTCCATCATTGGGGTTTTTGACCAATGTATACTTGAATAATGGTGTCATAAGCACACCGCCTTGCAAAAGCACCACCAAATCTGAGGTGCCATCAACTTGCAAAACTTTTATGCCATCACCTGGATTATTGCCGGTTAAGGCTCCCAAGCCGCCAACATTATTAATATAGTAACTACTCGCCCCTATACTACTCAAAGAAACCGTCGTTAACTAAGGAGTAAAAAGACGAGGGAACATTCTTGAATTAGGCAACAAACCAAGATTGCTACGCTCACAACGACGTGGGGTGAGCAATTTTCGATTTATTCACATCTTACCAAATCTCTTAAAGCACATATTTAATGACAGCTTTTGCAAAAAAGCATGTCCTCAAGCAATATTTCTTATTATAATACAATAATGAAAATATCCACCTATCAAATCAGTGAAGCGGTAGAATATAACGACTATAAACGTGGGAAAAATTATTTCTTGCAAAGTAAAGTTCTCTCCTATGAAATTCGAGAAGAGACAGGTTATTCCTTAATTCTACATTCAAAAGTCAAAGGCAGTTATAAAAGTCACTACATTCAAGATATTGTTATCAACCAAAGTTTGTTAGGCGATGATATTGAGATTGATGGTGACTGCAGTTGCCCTGTTGGTTATAATTGCAAACATGTAGTGGCAACTTGTTTTCAATACCAATACGATTCTACCCGTATTTCACCTAAAAACACAGCTAGCAATAAACAAGACATGACAACGAGCCTTGTTGATAAGTGGATAAAAGACACCCTAGCCAAGCAAAATAACAACAGCATACCTATAACCACACAAAACAGCGAAGACTTTATTCTTTACCGTTTATTTGAAAATAAAAATAGCGATGATTTGAAAATATACCGCTCGCGTATTCTTAAAAATGGCAAAGTTGGCAGAGGTAGCATGGTCAATTTTAGCTCATTCAATTACGCGCATAATGATATATTGGATGCACAGGATGAACGCGTACAAGAGATTATTAATGCCACGGACAACTCGTATTATTACTACACAATAAAAGGCACTGTAGGCAATCTTTTAATTAAATCCTTAATTAAAACAGGGCGTTGTTTTTACCAAAAATCCAATCAAGCCCTGAAATTTAATCCAAAAACCATCTCCCCAACTATCTATTGGAAAAAAAGCGATAACAAACATAAACAACTGCAAATTGATTTTGGTCTAGGAAAAAGCACAATGATTGCAACGCAGCCCGTGTTAGTTATTGATAAAGACAGCCATGAAGTTTACCAAGTAAGCTCCGAAGTTAATTTTGCAACACTCGATGCCTTTACTCGTTCACCTGACATACCCAACACCCAAGTCGGAGCTGTTTATAAAAATTTAGCTAGTGCATTAAAAAGTGTCAAAATCGAGACCCCAAAAGATTATAAAGTCGAAACTTTAGACACAAAACCAATTCCTGTGATTACCATTTATCAAGAAGATAACAAAGATAGCGTTGGTTTTTTAATAAAATTAAATTTTCTGTACAATAATTTGTTATGCGACTACCAACCGCGAGAACAAAAAACCCACCATTTTGAGGACGATGCCGAAACCTTAATCACACGACATTTAGCCGAAGAAAGCAAAAAATTACAACAATTACTTGAACTTGGCTTAATGTTAATCGATGAAGAACAAACCCAATTATGTTTTTCTTTTGCGCAATCTACCCAACAAGGGTTAATGCAGTGGAATCATTTTTTAAGTCAAGATATACCACAACTGCAAGAACAAGACTGGCAGGTAAACATTGATGACTCTTTTAAACTAAACTTCAACTACGATGCCGAAATTGTGGTTGAAAGCGAAGAAGACACCAATGACTGGTTTTCACTGTCATTTGACATTAATGTTGATGGTAAACTTTACCCATTAGCTCCGTTGGTGAGTTCTTTAATCAATGATTACGATAATTTTGATGACCTACCAGAAAAACTGCTTGTCAACACAGGTAAC
>JALSIL010000469.1 GCA_026990095.1 Lysobacterales bacterium | reverse complement strand
GCATCACATCGGCTTCGACGCGATCAATATTCAATTGGCTGGCAACGGATTGTGCAGTTTTGGCGTTATCGCCTGTGAGCATGACTACGGTTAATCCTTGTTTATGCAGTTGTGCAATGGCATCTGGTGTCGATTGTTTGATTGGGTCTGCGACACAAATAAGACCAGCAGCTTTACCATCAACCGAAAATAACATAACGGTTTGACCTTCTTCTCGTAACTTATCAGCTTGAGCAAAGAAATCACTTATTTCTGTATCTGCTTGTCTCATCATTTTGGCATTGCCTAAAGCCATTTTCTTGCCATCAATCTGGGCGGTAACACCTTTACCTGTGACTGATTGAAAATCATCCACATCGGTGGTGGCAATATTCTGTTCTTTTGCGCCTTCGACAATAGCCTCAGCCAAAGGATGCTCACTGTACTTTTCTATGGATGCCACCCAGCCCAAAATTTGTTCACTATCAAAACCACCTGCGGCTATAATTTCAGTAAGTTTAGGCTTTCCTTCGGTCAAAGTACCCGTTTTATCCACCACCAACGTATCGACTTTTTCCAAAATTTCTAAGGATTCGGCATTTTTGATTAACACACCCTCGGTTGCACCTCGACCCGTTCCAACCATAATTGAAATAGGTGTGGCTAAGCCTAAAGCACATGGACAAGCAATAATTAAAACCGCTACAAAACTGACCATGGCATAAGCAAGTTGAGGTTCAGGACCCCAAAAATACCACGCAGCAAATGCCACAAGGGCAATAACCACAACAATAGGCACAAAAAATCCAGAAACAGTATCTGCCATCTTTTGAATTGGTGCTCGTGAACGCTGGGCTTGAGCTACCATTTGAACGATTTGTGAAAGCAAGGTATCCGAGCCAATTTTTTGGGCTTGCATCACCAATGAACTGGTACCATTGACCGTTGCTCCAATGACTTTATCGCCTTGTTTTTTAGTTACAGGGATGGGTTCTCCAGTAACCATGGATTCATCAATCAAACTCGAACCTTCGACCACCACACCATCAACAGGGACTTTTTCTCCAGGTCTTATGCGTAACTTATCACCGACCTTGACATGCTCCATGGGAATATCGACTTCCTCGCCATTGTCTTTAATAATCCGTGCCGTATTGGGTGCTAATCCCAATAATAATTTTATCGCTTCATTGGTTTGTGAGCGGGCACGTAGTTCTAAGACTTGCCCTAGCAAAACCAAGGCAGTAATGACAGCTGCCGCTTCGAAATAGACAGGAATCACACCTTCATGCAGCATATCTTGCGGAAATAAATGCGGAAACAACATGGCTACCATGCTATAAACCCAAGCGGCAGTTATGCCAATACCAATCAAAGTAAACATATTGAGATTCATGGTTTTGAAGGAAGCAATGGCTTTCACAAAAAATGGCCAACCACCCCACAAAACCACAGGAGTTGCCAGTACAAATTCTATCCATTGTACCGTTTTCATGGATAAGCCATCTGGCAACCACGACGGCACCAAGTCTGCAATCATAGCTAAAACAAACACGGGAATAGCTAAAATTGTACTGATTTTAAAGCGTTTGGTCATGTCATCTAGTTCGTGATTATCTTCTTCAACATCAACCGTCATGGACTCCAGTGCCATACCACAAATTGGGCAAGAACCTGGTTCATCTTTAATGATTTCAGGATGCATCGGACAGGTGTATTTTGTTTCAG
>JALSIL010000468.1 GCA_026990095.1 Lysobacterales bacterium | reverse complement strand
TAATCTTAATGGGTATCCTTGCTCTGGTCTGAGGGCTTCACCATTTTGACCAAAGACAACTAGTGTATCATCCAGTGCTTTTTCCATTGGAACAGAACGGCTCATTGAAGCAGAGTCCGCGCCCTCAACCAAAAGCCATTTTCCTTCAGGTTTAACACCCACCTCTTCTAGGATATATTTTAAAGGAACACCTGTCCATTCACAGCAGTTTGTCATGCCATGAGTAAACTGCAAGCGACCAACCTGTGGTCCTTTCCATTCCATTGCTGAGTTGGCAGGGCATTCAATAAAGTGAATACGAGAAACATTTGGAAAGCGTTTGATATCATCCATTGTCAAGATAATTGGTTTTTCAACTAAGCCATGAATCATCAAGCGATGTTGTTCTGGATCAATCGTAGGTAAACCGCCATGATCACGCTCGAAAGCTAAACCATTTGGAGAAATCATGCCTTTAATTTCTGCTAACGGCGTAAAACTGATTGAGGCAATTGAATCTGGTGTCAACCAAGGCACGCGTAAACGTCGCACACTTGACTCATACTTTGATGGTTGTCCATACGGATTAGAGTTTACCGGCTTACCTAAATGTCTTTGCCACTCTGGTACATTGGGTGGCAAGTTATTGGCAGCCGCACCACCAGTTGCCACGACTGCAGTGGTGGCAGCCGCTTGTGATAAGAATTTTCTTCGGCTGTTAATGTTCTTTTGTTGACTTAAAGACTTTTGATCTTTAATCGTATTTTTGTCGCTCATATGTCCCTCAAGTTTCAGTGTTTATTAGCAATCTCTAATATTACCAGTTTATCGCACTAAAAATCTATCATTTTGCTAAAAAATGAAGAGAAAATGACTATTGGCACATGTGTTGTAGTGTGGTAGTTGTATAATACACCTACAAATCAAAACAAGGTTAACAATTATGAATGCACAATACAACTTAGAAATAACCCAAGAAGTCACCCAGCACTTTACAGGTATCTTAAGCAAGAATAACACAACTAACCCGAAAGTCACAATCTGCGACCTTCAATTGATGCTTGATGAGTTAAAAAACACCCACCAAGAACACTATGTACTTGAGCGCATTACTCCTTTAGAAAACATGCTGCAAATGTTTATTGATAACCAGTGGCCGTTATCAAACGCAACAAAGACTACTCTTTTAGCGGCTTTTGATTACCTAACAAAGGTTGATGACCTCATTCCAGACAACATTCCTGTTATAGGTTTATTGGATGATTGCATAGTTATCGACATAGTATCGGATAAAATAAAATCAGAATTAGACAATTACAGCAATTTTTCACAATGCAGATCTGTCTACGAAAAAAATCACCTATTTACTACTGATGATTGGTCTAAAATCAAAAAAATTGAATCAACAAGCACCAGAAGAAATCGCAGAAACAAAACCAAAAGTCACAGCCGCATAAGAAGGACAAGAGTTTCGTTTCTCTAGCCCGCAGAGTTGATATAAGGCACTTGTATGAAATATGCGGACTAGATTGCTTTTAAACGCTACCAGAAAGGTTGTTGGCTGAAATTTCTGGAGATTAACTATTGGTGCTTTCAAATATTTTATCTGCCGATGCCGCGATAAATCCTTGATACAACTTTCCTGAGTCTGGCAATGGGTAGCGCTTGGCAAATTCATAAAAGCAACCAGGTATCACATGCACAGAATTGTCAAATTCTACGCTCACAGGGGATGCCATTGTGGAGGATTGTTCTAGGTATTGTTCTGGAGTTCCTTTTATTAAGCCAGAGACTTCATTTAGTGTGAATCCGTTTGCAAGTACAAAGTCATTTAAGTCTTTTAAATGAAAAAAAGTGGTTAAATGGTTTAATGATACCGTAAAATGGTTAGCTCGGTAGCCAAATACCGCTGTCCATGCGGCGTATTCGCTCTCACGCAATAACTCAATATATTCTTCAAATGTTAGGCTCCATGTTCTGCCAGATGCCACAAACAATTCACTTTCTACCTCTTGCTTGGGGATTTGTGCATCAATTTTTGAAACAATTGCTTGCAGTTCATCAGAAAATAACTCTGTCTTTAATTCTGATATAAATACTTTTGGCAAATTAACATCTGTGCTGTGTTGTAGGTGAATGGCATTAAGCTTTTTCTTAACAAAATCGTACTCTCCTGCAACTTCATAACCTTTATCTAGGAAGGTTTTGGCAAGTTTTAGCATGCCTAATTTGGGCGTATTAAATGTGCGCAGTGCTATGTGGTCATTGATAACGCTCTCTCCTCGCTGTTGCAGCAAGGATTGAATTTTTTTCGCTTGTTCGTTTATTTGAATGTATTGATTCCACAAGTGGTTGAAAATATCTTGGACTGATAAACTCATAAAAGTGCTCATATTAGAATGTTATGGGTATTTTAGCGTTCATTTTTAGAGTTATTAATCTAATTTTGGCATTCAACACACTATTGTCTTAAAATAGCTTGTCTTTTACTTTACAAAGACAATAAGGAAAATATGACTAATATTTCAAATACGATAAAATCTTATTATGATGCCAGTGACGAAGACGTTAAGCGCATTCTTGCTATTTTAAATTCCCAAAGTTATAAACGTGCAGATGTCGATAGTGACTTTATGGATTCTGATATTGCCAGACCCATGCGTTTGCAACTGGAGTACCTTAAAGTCCAAAGTGTGTTGCAAGCAAAAAAGATAGAAAAAACCATTGTTGTATTTGGAGGCACGCGAGTTGTTCAGCAACAGCGGGCAGATTTAAGGTTGCAAAAAGCCAAACAAGCCTTAGGCAACAACCCCAATGATGAAAAACTTCAATACAAAGTTAAGGTTGCTCAGCGTGTGATTGCCAAAGTGAAATATTACCAGCAGGCTCGAGACTTTGCTGCCATGGTTGCCCGTTATTCCAAACAAAATTCCCATCCACCTTTGCATGTGATGACAGGAGGAGGACCTGGCGTTATGGAAGCTGCAAATAAGGGTGCTTTTGATGAAGGTGCTGAGAGTATTGGGCTTAATATTGATTTGCCGTTTGAACAATTTCCAAACCCCTATATCACTCCTGATTTATGTTTCAGTTTTCGTTATTTTGCTCTAAGAAAACTACACTTTATGCACCGAGCACGTGCTTTGGTTGCTTTTCCTGGTGGTTTTGGTACTTTTGATGAGCTTTTTGAAGCCTTAACAGTGATACAAACCAGAACAATCAAACCGATTCCGATTGTTTTGGTTGGTAAACATTATTGGGAAAATGCAGTGAATTTTGAATTTTTAGCCCAAGAGGGTGTTATCAACCCAGAAGACTTAGATTTGTTTAAAATCGTCGAAACAGCCGAACAAGCTTGGGATTATATTTTAGGATGGTATAAGCAACGAAAATCTAAAATTTAATTTATTCACCCATTAAGGAGAGTGTGGCTAAGGTATTGAATTCAGCCATTGTTTATTGCTTCTTTTTCTAATTTTTTTATTGCCATCTTTCGTTTTAATGGCGAAAGGTGATCCAAAAACACAATCCCTTTTAAATGGTCTAGTTCATGTTGTATGCAGACCGCTAAGAGTTCATCTGCTTGCATTTGATGCTCTTTTCCTGTTTCATCTTGGTATTTTACCTCAATGGAGCTTGCCCTTTTTACCTTAGCATAAATTCCTGGAACGGATAAACAGCCTTCTTCATGCACCTGTTGCCCATTTTTTTGTACTATTTTTGGATTAATTAAACATAACGGCTGATTTTTTTCTTCAGAAATATCAATAACAACTAACTGTATGTGTTCATCGACTTGGGTGGCTGCCAAGCCAATACCTGGTGCTTTATACATGGTTTCTAGCATGTTTTTTGCAAATTCTCGAAGCTTTTGATCAAATTCAGTTACAGGCTTTGCAATTGTTTTTAACCGTTTATCTGGCAGTGTAAGTATTGTTAGTTTTGTCATTACGTATGCGTAGTTGTTTTGATGCCTTATTATAATATTGGGCTTAAATTTTTAAAGACAATACTGTAATTTCATCATTATTGCTTAATAAATCTCTCTTTTTTAACAAAAATGCCACGAGATTCACGTTTTTTAGTTTATTTTAGGGTATAGTTTGTCTAAACTAATCACAATAAAATCAAGGATTTGTCGGAAATGCTTAAAAAACTACATTTACTTTTAATTGCTGTATTTTTAATATCAGCATCAGTGCGTGCTGAAATTGAATTAAACCCTACCCACCCTGACACCTATACGGTAGTCAAGGGAGATACACTGTGGGATATTTCAGCTAGGTTTTTAAAATCGCCATGGGTGTGGCCTGAGGTTTGGCATGCTAACCCTCAAATTGAGAACCCGCATTTGATATACCCTGGTGACATTATCTCATTAATATACGTTGATGGTAAACCAACTTTACAGTTAACTCGTGGACATCCCACAATAAAGCTTTCGCCTAAAGGACGCAATATAGATCACCACACTGCCATACCAACTATTCCGTTAAGTGACATTGAGCCGTTTTTAAGAAAGCTAAGAATACTGTCTCAAGAAGATATTGATTCTGCTCCATATGTTGTTTCCATAGAAGAAGGACATTCAATGGGATCGAAGCCCAATTTATTGTACGTAAGAAATTTAAAAGCTCGTCAAGGCGATGAATTTGCAGTAGTGCGCCCAACAGTTATTTACAGAGATGTTCCTGTGCACTATCCGTGGGGTTCGTCAGAGTATAAAGACCGTAAAACAGAATCGCTACCGTGGAAAAAAACCAGCCCATCGACAGGCACAGCTTACATGACAAGGTTTTGGAAAAAGTACATTGATAGAACTTATTGGGAAAATGTTGACATCTTAGGTTATGAAGTTGCCGATATTGCAAAGGCTAAAGTCACTCGTGTTGGAAACAATGACATAACGACAATGAAAGTTAGTGGTAATATTTTTGAAATTGATGAGGGTGATTTAATTATTCCATTAAATGATGTAAGGTTTGATGCGTTCTTTCAACCAAAAGGTGCAACGATTAAGGATGATAATATTCGAATTGTAGCTTTAAATAATGCAAACTTTAGGTCTGGAAAATTCCAAATTGTGGCAATAAGCCGTGGATCAGCAGACGGAGTCAGTCACGGAGATGTTTTTGAAGTCTATCGACCAGAAAGACAAGTACGTGATGAGGTCATGCACCCAAAAAATGACCTTAAAACCTATTTTAGACCCTCAAAAGCAATGGTTACTTTGCCCGAAGAATATTTATCGAATATTATGGTTTTTAAGACTTTTGATCATATTTCTTATGCCTTAATAGTGTCAGGTAATCGACCCGTCATGTTATTTGACTTTGCAAGAGCTCCTTAAACTTGAGCAGGCTTATGTTCTCAAAGGCTCATTTTGTGAGCCTTTTTTATTGGAAGTAATGGAGAAAATAGATGGATAATAGTGAAGCATGGTTGTTATTGAATAAAATCAAAGGCCTTGGCATTGTTAAAATAAAAAAATTGCTCACCGTTCATGAAAAGGCTGAGAATATATTTAAGCAAAAAAGTTTTCCAGATTACATTAAATTAAATGAGGAAACAAAAGAGGCGATACATCAGGCTAATTCAGATATGATTTGCAATGATTTAGAGTGGCTTGCAAAAGACAATAATCACATACTGCCAATTACTCATGATTTATATCCTTCATTACTCAAAAAATCTGACTCCCCACCTCCATTGTTATATATCACAGGAGATCCAAATGTTTTACTGCAACCACAGTTGGCAGTTGTTGGAAGCCGAAATGCGACAGCGGTCGGTTTAAAGAACACTTATTCTTTTTGTTCTTCTTTGGCAGCTGGTGGCTTAACAATTACCAGCGGCATGGCTTTGGGTGTGGATGGAACAGCACATAAGGCCGCTATTGAAGCCAAAGGCACTACTGTTGCTGTAATGGGAAATGGTTTAGATACCGTTTACCCTGCAAAACACCGTGAACTTGCCCATTTAATAGCCCAAAATGGTGCATTGGTTTCAGAATTTAGTATAGGCACCAAGCCTCATCATTATAATTTCCCTCGAAGAAATCGAATTATTTGTGGCCTTAGCCTTGGGACGTTGGTTATCGAAGCGGGTTTGCAGAGCGGAACTTTGATTACAGCCAGACAAACGATGGAAAATA
Organism: Lysobacterales bacterium; assembly: GCA_026990095.1. Lineage (GTDB taxonomy): Bacteria > Pseudomonadota > Gammaproteobacteria > Xanthomonadales > Marinicellaceae > NORP309. The sequence goes on along the minus strand of JALSIL010000468.1, from coordinate 5,805 downwards.
ACCGACCAGTTATGGCAATACCAGGATCTATTCATTCACCATTGGCGAAAGGTTGTCACTTCCTCATCAAACAAGGGGCTAAGTTAATCGAGTCGGCAAATGAAATTATTGAAGAATTAACCCCGCTTGCACACAGTTTGACAGAAGATTTATCCAGCAAAATTAAAGATATTGAAGCCAAAGAAGCTCAAAGTGATACCAATCATGAACATCAAAATATTCTTGATGCCATTGCTTATGAAGCCACTTCAATTAATCAAATAATGGAAAAAACAGGTTTGGAAATTTCTGAACTCTCATCGGCACTTTTAATTCTTGAATTAGAAGATAAAATTCAAGCTCTGGCAGGAGCACAGTATATAAGAGTGTAAAAAACTCCCTTAGAATAAAATATAAACCTTGAATAAAGGAACGAATTTAGATAATGTGCATACAGAAAAATTTACTCGCATTATATTTTAGAGACTTTTTAACGCGTTCCATGAGTTGTGTAAAGGTCTCTTTTAATACTTTAAATAGCTGTTTTATTTTTAAAATCAGCTCAAATTACAACTTAATAAACTATGGCAAAAAACTTACTCATTGTCGAGTCGCCGGCAAAATCTAAAACAATTGAAAAGTACCTAGGAAAAGATTATAAAGTATTAGCATCCTATGGTCACATCCGTGATTTGCTCGCTAAAACAGGTGCAATTGATACCGAAAACAATTTTGAAATGACTTATGTTGAAGTCGAACGTAACAAAAAACATATTGATGCCATTGTTAGAGAAGCCAAAAAAGCGGACAACATCTATCTCGCAACCGATTTGGATAGAGAGGGAGAGGCGATAGCTTGGCATGTGTTAGAAATTTTAAAAGAACGTAACATCATTAAGGATAAGAATGTTTACCGTGTGGTATTTAGCGAAATCACCAAAACTGCCATTAAGGAAGCGGTTGCAAGCCCACGTGAACTTTCAACCGATTTAGTCGATGCTCAACAAGCACGTCGAGCTTTGGATTATTTGGTCGGCTTTAACTTATCTCCCTTGTTGTGGAAAAAAGTCCGAAGGGGTTTATCAGCAGGTCGTGTTCAATCCCCTGCATTGAGTATGATTGTAAATCGCGAAGCCGAGATTGATGCTTTTGATCCAAAAGAGTATTGGACTATCGCCACTCCAATGGTCAAAGAAAATTATGAATTTAACGCTAACTTAATACAGTTGAATGGCCAAAAGCTCAAAAAGTTTGATTTAAACAATAAAGATCAAGTTGATGGCGTATTAAAAACGTTAAAACAACAAGCAGGAAGCACACTTACTGTTACTAAATTAACAGAAAAACAACGCAAAAGGCGACCTGCGGCTCCTTTTATCACCTCAACACTGCAACAAGAAGCAGCTAGAAAGCTAGGTTATTCAACCCGAAAAACCATGCAGATTGCGCAACAATTGTACGAAGGAATGTCTGTTGATGGAACGGTGCAAGGTTTGATTACCTATATGCGTACCGATGCGGTGATATTATCAAAAGATGCTTTGGCTAATATTCGTCAAACAATTGCTGGCGAGTTTGGCAGTGATTTAGTGCCAGAAAAGCCCAATTATTACAAAGGCAAATCAAAAAATGCTCAAGAAGCACATGAAGCGGTGCGACCAGTCAATGCTTTGCTAACACCGAAAAAGGTCAGCGGGTCTTTGGATAGAGACCAACTAAGGTTATACGATTTAATTTGGAAACGTTCTTTGGCATGTCAAATGACCGATGCATTAATCGGCACTGTTTCAGCCGATTATGAATTTGGCGATTCGCATGTTTTTCGTGCAACAGGTTCAACCGTTATTAAAAAAGGGTTTCTTACGGTTTATGAAGAAGGCAAAGACGATGAGAAAAAGAAAAAAACCAATGTTTTGCCTCGCTTAAAAGAAGGCGATAGCAGCAAAGTGGTCAATATTGAAGGAAAACAACACTTTACCGAACCACCGCCTCGCTTTTCTGAGGCGAGTTTAGTCAAAGCACTAGAGGAATATGGCATTGGTCGTCCTTCAACTTATGCTTCGATTATAAGTACGTTGCTTAATCGGGACTATGTGGAACTTGAACAAAAACGTTTTACACCAACAGATATTGGGAAAGTTGTTGCTCGTTTTTTGCAGAAACATTTTGAAAACTACGTGGATTATGAATTTACTGCCCGCTTGGAAGACGCACTGGATGCGGTTTCCCGCGGTGAAAAAGAGTGGGTGCCGTTAATGCGTAAGTTCTGGAATCCCTTTATCAAACTAGTTGAAGAAAAAGAAGAATCCGTTAGCCGCGAAGAAGCACAATACCAGCGCGTACTTGGAACAGATCCTAAAACAGGAAAACCTGTCACTGCTCGAGTTGGAAAATATGGCTCCTTTGTTCAGATTGGTCACCGAGACGATGAAGACAAACCTCAATTTGCCGGTTTACTGCCTGGTCAGAAGCTCGATAAAATTACCTTTGAAGAAGCAATGGAATTGTTTAAATTGCCACGCACACTTGGTGAAACCGAAGAAGGCGAAAAGGTTAGCACCAATATAGGACGTTTTGGTCCCTATGTGCGTTATGATAATAAATTTGTATCGATTAAAAAAGATTTTCCTGCCACGCCCTATGACATTTCATTGGAGCAAGCACTGGAATTAATTAAGGAAAAGAAAATTGCCGATGCCAATCGCATTATTACCACTTTTGATGATGGCATCCAAATCTTAAATGGCCGTTGGGGACCTTATGTTACAGATGGTAAAAAGAATGGAAAAATTGTCAAAGGCACTGACCCAAAAACATTAAGCCATGAGGATTGCATAGAAATTTTAGCCAATACTCCAGATAAAAAATCACGCTTTAAGAAAAAAACAAAAAAGAAAACAACAAAGAAAAAGGTGGCTAAGAAAAAAGCCAGCAAAAAGAAAGTGACTAAAAAGAAAACAATGAACAAAAAAGTGACGAAAAAGAAGATAACTAAAAAGAAAACAGCAAATAAAAGTAAAGTCTGATGTCAATAGCACAACAGGTTGAACAGGGCGTTAATGCCATTAAATCAGGAGGAATCATTGCCTACCCAACTGAATCCGTTTATGGTTTAGGCTGCAACCCCTTTTATCAAGAAGCCGTGATGAAAATATTGCAACTTAAAGGTCGCTTGCAAGAAAAGGGCTTAATTGTTATTGCCTCACATGTGCAACAAATTTTGCCCCTTATCAAACCCATTGCCCCTAATGATTTAGCACGTGCATTAAAAACATGGCCTGGACATCAAACCTGGATTTTTCCTAAATCACCTCTAGTCCCACCGTGGATATCTGGTGCATTTGATACAATTGCTGTTCGCGTTAGTGCACACCCAATTGTTAAACAATTATGCGACAGCTTAAATATGCCCTTAGTCTCAACCAGTGCAAATCATGCAAACCAAGAAGCATTGTGCTCAATAAAAGACATTAAAATGCAATTCGGTGATAAAATAGATGCCTTTATTAATGCACCCTTGGGTAAGCACAGCAAGCCGAGTAAAATAACGGTTGCCCATACATTGAAACAACTTCGATAAAATTTTGAACATAGATTTTAAAAATCGCCTATACTCCATTGCGACATTTTTACTCACGCCAGTGGTGTTGTTTCGTCTTGCATCTCGCGGCATAAAAGCACCTGCCTATTTTAGACGTTGGAAAGAGCGCTTTGGTGTTTTTCCCAGCCCAAACTTTAAAAAATCCATTTTAATTCATGCTGTATCGGTAGGCGAAGTCAACGCAGCTATTCCACTAATCAAGGCGTTAATGGAAACCTATAAAGAACACGATTTTGTTATAACAACGGTCACACCTACTGGCTCTGATCGCGTTCAACAAATTTTTGGTAACTCGGTATTTCATTTGTATTTACCTTATGATTTGTCTGGAGCGGTTAAGCGTTTTTTACGAAAAATAAAGCCCGATTTAGCCGTTGTCATGGAAACAGAAATATGGCCCAACCTTTTCCGTTTTTGTAAAAAAAGAAATATTCCTATTGTTGTTGCCAATGCACGTTTATCAGAACTTTCTTTAAAAGGTTATAAATGGGTGCAATCGCTAGCAACTATGGCGGTTAATAATACTAAATTTGTTGCAGCACAAACGCAAACGGATGCCGACCGAATGATTCGTTTAGGTTGCGATGCCGATAAAATATATGTAGTCGGCAGTTTAAAGTTTGATATTATTATTGAGCAAGACATCTTAGAAAAAGGCCAGGCAATTCACAAGCATGTCGCCCAAAACCATTTGATTTGGATTGCGGCAAGTACGCACCAAGAAGACGAACTGGAACTGCTAGAAGCTTACACTTATTTAAAGAAAAAACACCCGAGTTTATTGTTAATTATCGTTCCGCGTCACCCTGAGCGTTTTCAAGTTACGGCTCAGGCATGCATTCAAAAAGGGTTTAATACCCAACTGCGAAGTAAGTGCGGCTTATACGATATTGATGCCGATATTTTTATTGTGGATACCATGGGTGAGATGCTTGAGTTTTATGCAGCCTCAGATATTGCTTTTGTTGGCGGTTCCATTGCCAACATTGGAGGGCACAATGTATTAGAAGCGGCCGTTTTTAAATTACCCGTATTAGTTGGTCCTAACACCCATAATTTTGCAGAAATTACTCAATTGTTACACAATTGTGGGGGTTCGTATTTGGTAAAAAATTCAGATGACATTATTCGTCACATGGAAGAGCTTATCCAAAACCCACAGCAGCGAAAAAAAATGGGTCTTGCCGCACTTAAACTCGTCGAAGAAAATAGGGGTGCAGTTGCGTTAACCATGAAACTAATAGCCAATGCGATGGAGAACATTCCACTTGATCAAGACATGCAAAAACGCCGCTATGTAATCACTAAAAGAGAAGAGCTAATTTAAAATGAATATTATCTTTGTTATGGTTATTATGAGTATTTTGTTATTGGGTTTTGCTATTTGGGCCTTTTTTTGGGCAGTAAAGAACAATCAGTTTGAAGACCTCGATACACCCGCCTATACCATGCTTGATGATAAGGATAAAAAGCAAGCCGACGAGGAAGAATGAATTTACTGACCCCATTTTTAATTGGTCTGTTTTCTAGTGTGCATTGCTTAGCCATGTGCGGTGGTTTATGTGGCGTTTTTTGTCGCAACAATTCCACGTTCAAAACCATATTGTTAATTAATCTAGGAAGAATCATCACTTATGTTGTTTTAGGTTTAATCTTTGCAGGTATTGTTCAAGGGCTCGTCATTCAACTGCCTCTGGCACAAATTGGCTTTTGGATACGCTCCTTGTTGGGTATTGTCTTGATTTTTTTAGGCATAAGAATCCTGTGCAACAAAAGCAGCCTTCATGGCTTTTTTGAAAACAATTTTATTTGGCAAAAAGCAAAAAAACAACTGCATAAAATCACTAAGAAAAATTCAACACTCGCTTATTTTAGCAAAGGGTTGATTTGGGGTTTAATTCCATGTGGGTTACTTTATGGTGTTTTACTAGCAGCGGCCGCTACACGTCAGGTATTTGAGGGTGGGTTATTTATGCTAGCATTTGGTTTAGGCACTCTTCCCTCAATGTTTGTTGCTGCTGGGCTAATAAAAACCTTTGAAAAAAAACTGCAATCCAAGTCATTAAGATACAGTGCGGGTTTATTTATTATAATAATAGGATTATGGAGTTTATTGTCGCCATGGTTTAGTCAAGAACTCTTCCCCAATCACCCTGTTTTCACAACAATTGTGGCATTTTTGGATAGCTGCACACCTTAAATTGACTTGTCACCAATAATAATTC
>JALSIL010000467.1 GCA_026990095.1 Lysobacterales bacterium | reverse complement strand
AGCTAGTTGATGATTTTGTCAATAACCTGACAATAAACCCCCAAGTTGAATACGTTAGTTACGATAAACAATGGTTGACACAGCTCGAAGCCATTACCCAAACACTTCTACAAATGGCACGAATCAGTGCATTAATGTTCCTTTTAATTGTGATGGTTATTTTGGGCAATACCATTGCTAATGAAATTACCGATCACAAAAGTGAATTAAGGTTGCTGGAGTTAATTGGAGCCAGTGATGCACAAACACGGCGGAGTTTTTTGTATATGGGTGTGGTTTTAGGCACTATTGCTGCTTTGCTGTCTTTGTTGTTTTTAAGTGTTAGTTTATATTGGTTGGAAGATACCGTTGCAAACTTAGTGCAAAATTTTGGCATTAATATCACTTTGCATGGATTGAATTTTACGCAAATATTAAGTGTTTTAATCGCTGCTATTCTCGTAACGTGGGTAGCAGCACGATTAAGCTTGTCCTCTCAACAATTAAATCAGATTTAATTTTCCTCTCCTTCTAAAGATTAAAAGTGCGTGACAAAAAATGTCAGTCTTCTTTTTACCACCTAAAAAAGTGTGTTTTTTTCAAAAAAACAATAAAAACCCCCGAAAAATAAGCACTCTGTCACAGAAATTACAAACATTTGCAACATTTGTTATAACGCTTTTTCAATTAATAATTCAATAATGCAAACAATCTCAAGGCATCATGAGACAAGAAAATTGTCATTGGTCTTATGATTTTTTGAAAATTTAAATTGAAAATTAATTCGTCAAACAGGGGTTTATATTATGAATTCAAGAAGTATGAAGTTGTCAAATCAAAGTGGTTTTACATTGGTTGAAATGGCAATTGTGTTAGTCATTATAGGACTAATTTTGGGAGCAGTATCTATCGGTAAAGATTTACAACGCGATGCTGAATATGCAAAAGTTAAACAGAAATTTATTGATCAATGGGTATCTGCTTACAATGCCTACTATCAAAGAGCAGGGGTTGTGCTTGGAGATGATGAAACAAGACCGCAAATTATGGTTAATGGATTTGACTACATAGCTGCAGGTACGGCATCTGGTGGCGACATGACTGCAGTTAGTCCACCCAATGCATTGTGTGAAGGTTCGCAAGGACCCAATATGACACGTAATTCAAACAATAATTTACATTCATTTTTTGATAATTTAGGCATCCGTATGCCTCCAGGTCGTGCTGAGGGTTCTGAAGACAGGTATGTTTACTTAGATTCAAATGGAAATCCGCAAGAAATTCAAGTGTGTTTTCAGTGGAACAACCCCGTTGAGCCAGCAGGTTCTGGCAATATGATGGTTATAACTGGCTTAACTCCAGATTTGGCACGTTCTTTAGATCAAATGATAGACGGAAAGCCTGATGCTCAAGAAGGCATGTTTCGTCGCCAAGGTGTTGCTAATGGCACTCCAGGAGGTCCTGGTGTTGCGTGGGCAGAAACCAATCAAGATAGTTTCGCAGGAACAGGGACTAACTTAGATGAAGATCAAATCATTACAGTTGTTGCTAACTACAAAATGAATCAATAAGGAGAATACCATGAAAAATAATTCTATAAATAAAAAACAAACAGGCTTTACTTTAATTGAAATGGCTATAGTTCTCGTGATTATTGGCTTAATCCTAGGGGCTGTTTCTATTGGTAAGGATCTACAAAGAGATGCAGAATATGCCAAGATTAAACAAAAATTTTTAG
>JALSIL010000466.1 GCA_026990095.1 Lysobacterales bacterium | reverse complement strand
AAATGCTGATAACGCAGTCCAAGAGCGAATAGGCTTAGACCATTCATAACAAAATCAATAAGTTGGGACTACAAGAAATCCCCATCTCTGCATCAAATTATTTTATGCGTATCATCCCTGATACTTGTATCATTCAAAAGTGTGTAAAAAGAAGTGATTTTGATTTACACTATTCAATGGCAATTGAATAAAGAGATGGAGATGTTGACGTGATACTAAGATCATACGAATCTGCGAGTAAGACTAACACCCATCTCTTACATTAACCACCACAAATACGTACAGTATCTTGTGCACAGCTTTAGACTGATAGCACGAATTAATACAAGAATGTATGGAAGTTAATCATTCAACCACCATGTTAATTATAAACTAAGAAGAGGTAAAACATGATATTTTTTGGTATTGATATTTCAAAATTAACTTTCGATGTTAACGTTGTTTCTGAAAGCAAACCCAGGCACAAAAAGTTCAAGAACACACCAGTTGGACTTGAAGAATTTTTAAAATTCATAAAGTCATATATATCACAATCTTATTTTTGTATGGAAGCAACAGGTGTTTATGGAATGTGCCTAGCTCAGTTTTTAGTGAAAAACAAACTAAAAACAATTGTCGCCAATCCTTATAAAATTAAAAACTACTCACGTATGAAAATGAATCGAAACAAAACAGATAAAGCCGATTCTTTGTGTATCGCCAATTATTGTAAAAGCTTATATTTAGATAAAACAATTGAAGATAATATTTACAAGCCAAAAAGCAAATATTACCAAAGGTTGCAATCATTAGTTACCCGACTTGAACAAGTAAAATTACTTCAAAATCAAGAAGCTAATCATCTTGAGTCAACTTTAGATATAATAACAAATAAATTTATTAAGACAACAATAAATCAACTTAACAAGCAAATAAAATCTATTGAAAAAGCCATTAAAAATTGTGTTTCTAAGGATGAAAATTTATCTAATGAAGTTAAACTTTTAATCAGCATTAATGGCATTAGTTACATGACGGCTTGGGCAATATTGGCATATTTAGGAGATGTTTCTCTATTTGAAAATTCTGGGCAAGTCACAAGTTATGCAGGTCTCAACCCTAGGATTGAAGATTCAGGAACAAGTGTAAACAAGACAAAATTGTCTAAAATGGGTAATAAAAGACTCAGAAAAGCACTTTATATGCCAGCAGTTTCTGCTATGCAGCACAATCCATTATTGAAAGATTTGTATAATCGATTATTGGCAAAAGGCAAGCCAAAAAAAGTAGCACTATGTGCTGTTATGAGGAAACTTTTAGTTTTGTCATATGGTGTAATAAAATCTGGTGTTGAATTTGATCCAGGTTACAAAAAACAAAAGGCAAACTAAAAAAGTTTGCCCTTGCTTCGGTTTATGGTCATCGGCACTTCTGCCTGTACCATAATACAATTATAGGATACTTGCTTTGGTTTTACAAATACTTCGGGGGTTGGGGCTGGCCCCAAGGGATGATTATATTTTGAAAAACATCAAAATAATGCTGGATTTTTAAGACAGCATCTTACCTTCATCCATGAAGGCTTGCGTGAAAATTCGTTCCTGACGAATTTTTCCCGATGATTTACCACCTATTTTTACTCGATTAAATCTCTACTCAGATACTTGGTTAGATGAGCTCAATCAGTTCAAAACCAAGGGTCACACAGCCGTTGGAACTATTCAACAACTTAAGGATT
>JALSIL010000465.1 GCA_026990095.1 Lysobacterales bacterium | reverse complement strand
ATCGACTTTGTCATTAGCTTTACAGCACGCTTAAACTTACCTTTTTCAACTAAAGCCGCCGCTTTGATTTGATATGTCACTATTCGTTCTTACCTTTTTAATTATACTCTTACCAACTTTGGTAGTTTAATATAATACCAGATTAAAATACAGATTAAATGCAATAAATTAAAATGAAATCTCTGCATTGCCACAAACCCTACTTATCAAGCCTATTTCACGTCGGGTAAAGCTATGTTTCTGATTCATGCAAAACGGTGAAATAGATTCACATTAGACCGTATTGAGCCATTGACATCACGTCATTATTTCCAATAATAAAATGATCTAAAACCCTCACATCAATTAATTTCAACGTCTGCATTAATTTTTTAGTGATGTCAATATCTGACTGACTTGCTTTAATATTTCCCGAGGGGTGATTATGAGCAAGAATAACGGCAGCGGCATTATTTTTCAAACAGGATTGTGCAACAACCCTTGGATAAACCTGAGCTTGATTAATTGTTCCAACAAACAAGTTTTCAATCTTGATTAACTTATTCTTATTGTCAAGAAACATGCAGGCGAATACTTCGTGCTTAAAGTTAAAAAAATGACACAATAAAAACTTGGTAACGACCTCTTGATTGTTATAGCTATGTGCTTCTTCAACCTTGCCATTGAAGTGACGGGTGACTAATTCTATTGTGGCTTTAAGCTGACAATATTTGGCACTCCCCATTCCTTTAACTTGGGTGAATGACTGTAAATCAGCCTCCAATATCTGACTGATACCTCCAAAGCGGTGCAATAACTCTTGGGCCAACTCTATAGCAGATTTGCCTTTAATGCCTGTTCTTAAAAATATAGCTAATAATTCCGCATTACTTAAGCTAGAAACACCATATTGCATCAACTTTTCTCTTGGCTGCTCAGATTTTGGCCATTCATTAATTCCCATGTCACTCTTCCAAAACAACCTATTTTACTGATTTTAAATACATTTTATATCAGCAAAATGCTGAGGTACTTGTAAGAAATTTGCCATAAGAACTAGTGAAAGCCACGTGAATGGTTTAAAATTATTGCGATTAACCAAAAATAACTCGAATTGAAAGAAATAGAAATCAGAATAATTAACAAAACCTTTATTGAAGAATTTGGGTTGCCTCACCACGCAACAAAGGGATCTGCGGGAATGGATTTAAGAGCCTGTTTAACTCAACCTCTTACAATCCAAGCAAATGAAACTAAACTCATTCCAACTGGGGTATCTATTTACATAAAAGACAACAACCTTGCTGCCATTATATTGCCTCGTTCTGGCTTGGGCCACAAGCATGGTTTGGTTTTAGGAAACCTCGTGGGATTAATTGATTCTGACTATCAAGGTGAGTTGTTTGTTTCGTGCTGGAATAGAAGCAAAAAAGACTACACCATTCAACGGGGAGATAGAGTTGCACAACTTGTCATTGTTCCTGTCATTCAAGCACAATTCAAAGTTGTCGAAACTTTCACACAAACGGATAGAGGTGAAGGTGGTTTTGGTCATTCGGGTAAATAATCAATAATAAAATAAGGATGAAATGAATGACTCGAGTATATAAAACGAATAAACAAAGAGGCTTCTTTACAAGCAATTTAACAAGCACTGTTTTAAGCTCTATATTTATAATTATAGCCTTGGTATTAACGGTTCTCTTTTCAATGACTTTATTAAACATATTTAAAGAGGAGAAAATCAAGTCGACACTAAATAACTTTTCTTCTGAAATTATTAACATCATCCAAAACAACTTTTCAAAAAGCAAAAAAGAGGTTGATGAAATTGCATTGCGACAACTTTCTTACATAAACAAAAAAGATAATACGGAAATAATCAATGAAATAAAAAAAGCATTGCCCAACGCCTTACGCGTCACAATAACGGAGCAAGATTTAAAATTTATAGAACCTCAAGATTTTCCAGGTATAAATTATGCCACCTTAGACATGCTCAAGAAAACCAAAAAAGACAAGAGTAATCCAATAGCTGAAATACATTTGTTTGGGCGAAAAAATCAATACCTTAATTATGTCTATATCATAGACAACACAACCGATAAATACCTGGTTATCAGCTTACCAGCGCAAATTCTATTTAAAGGTTTAGCTAATAAAAAATTAACTGAAGGTAAGATTGAACTCATTCAAAAATCAGGCAGCTATAGTCTTGTCAACTTAAAAACTTGGGGTGTAAAGAATGCAAAAAATTTATCGCCACTTAATTCTACCGCTATAGCCAACAGTTACTTTAGTGTTGAATCGGCCTATAGCCCTTCTTTTTTCCTATTTAAAGGCATAACTACTTTATCGGCAATAATTGGCTTACTTTCCTCAATTCTTTTATTGGCAGGTATGAGCTTATTGACTATCAAGAAAATAAAACAACAAAAACTAAAACGCAAAGAACAAAGTAAATACGTTCACATTGCCGAAATTAATAGCCCTCAAACTATTGAAGAAACGATAGAAAAACACAATGAAGATGCAATGAAGATTAACAAAAAACAAGATAAAGAAATTGAAATAGACAGATCAATTTTTAGAGCCTATGACATTAGAGGCATTGTTGATGAAACACTCACCACGGATGCAGTCAGACTCATTGGTCAGGCCATTGGTACAGAAAACATTAAACGTGGAAAAACAGAAATTGTGGTTGCTAGAGATGGTCGATTATCTGGTGAAATGTTATTGCAAGCCTTAATTGAAGGATTAATCCAAAGCGGTTGCAGTGTTATAAATATTGGTGCGGTGCCAACAGGCGTGCTTTATTTTGCCACTCACCATTTAGGAACAGGCTCAGGAGTTATGCTTACAGGCAGCCATAATCCACCAAATTACAATGGGGTTAAAATTATGCTTGATGGTGAAACATTGTCTGGAAAACAGATAATGGATTTATATAAATCAATCATTAATCATGAACTTGACACCGGTGAAGGAAGTGAACAAGAAATGGATATTATCGATGATTATATAGACTATATCTCATCCGATATTCAACTCGAAAATGAATTAAAAATTGTCGTTGACAGCGGCAACGGAATCGGTGGAGAAATTGGTCCACAATTACTCGAAGAGATTGGGTGTGAAGTAGTACAATTGCATTGTGAAGTTGATGGCAGTTTCCCTAATCATCACCCTGATCCCAGTGTTCCAGAAAATCTTGCAGACCTTATTACAACAGTTAAGGCAACAGGTGCAGATTTAGGCATTGCCTTTGATGGAGATGCTGATCGCCTTGGTGTTGTTACCAATAAAGGAGAAATTATCTACCCTGATAGAGTTCTTATGCTTTATGCTCAAGATGTTTTAACTCGTCAACCGGGTGCCAGTATTGTCTTCGATGTAAAATGCACGGGGCACTTACCCAAAGAAATCGTTAAAAATGGTGGATTACCAATCATTTGGAAAACAGGACATTCTTTTATCAAAGCCAAAATAAAAGAAACCAACGCCGCTCTTGCTGGCGAAATGAGTGGGCATTTCTTCTTCAATGAACGCTGGTTCGGCTTTGACGATGGCATTTATGCTGCCGCTCGATTACTTGAAATAATTGACCACCAAGAGCGTCCAGCAGATGAAATATTTGCAGAATTGCCCAATAGTGTTAGCACGCCAGAACTTAAGTGTCATACAAAGGAAGGCGAGAATTATGCCTTTATGGATAAGTTTCAGAAAGCTGCGCAATTTCCAGATGCCAATATTACAACAATTGACGGCATAAGAGCTGACTTTGCAGATGGTTGGGGCTTAATTAGGTGTTCAAACACAACACCTTGCTTAGTCTTACGCTTTGATGCCGACAATGAAGCTGCACTTGAAAAAATCAAAGAAGAGTTTAGAATTCAAATTTTGGCAGTAGATGACAGCTTGTCGCTTCCATTTTAAAAGTACACTTGTAGAGTGGTTTATGCTATTATGTAATGAGTTGAATAGTTAACTTTATTTATAACCCAAATCCCGATATAGAAATCACAATGAGAACACAACCCTTTAATGCACCTAAGAAATCGCCAAAAAACTTAATCACCAATCAGGTAAATTTAGTTTTTGTCAATTCCTTATGCACATCAATTGCTTGCACTCTTTATTGCGATTCTATATTGGGATTTGGGTATAAGGAAGTTTGGTGAAACAAATGCAATTAAACTATCAAATATTAATAGTCGATGACATTTCTGAAAATATTCAAGTAGTGATGAATATTTTGAAAGAAAAGAGTTATGACTTTTCTTTTGCACTCAATGGCAAAGAGGCGATTGAATTAATCAAAAAAAATCACTATGACCTTATACTTCTCGATGTTATGATGCCAGAACTTGATGGTTTTGAAGTCTGTCGATTAATCAAAGAAGACAACAGAATTAAAGATATTCCCATCATATTTTTAACCGCACGCACGGATATTGATGCAATAAGTAAAGCCTTTAAAGTCGGAGGCAACGATTATATCTCTAAACCCTTTCATGCTGAAGAGCTCTTAGCGAGGGTAAACACTCAATTACAGCTCTATACAGCAAGACTCAAGTTAAAGCAGAAAAACCTATCCCTTGAAACAGAATTGATAAACAAGGAAAGTCGATTGAGTTCAGAAATTGAAATGAATCAAAAAGAAATGATTGCCATTTTAACCGAACTTATGGAAGTGACCTCAGATGAAACTGGACTGCACCTTAAAAGGGTTGCGAGACTGTCTAAGCTACTAGCCAAATACCATCCCAGTATTTCTCAAGAAGAAGAGAATATTATTTACCACGCGGCTCCAATGCATGACATTGGTAAGATTGCCATACCGTTAGATATTTTACACTCTTCCAACTCACTCGATTCAGAACAAAGAAAAATCATGATGACTCATACCACCCTAGCGAGTCGATTCTTAAAGCATTCGAATAGAAAGTTCATAAAAGGGGCGGCAATTATCGCATCCCAACACCATGAAAAGTGGGATGGCTCAGGTTATCCACAGGGTCTTGCCGGAGAGGAAATACATGTATTTGGTCGTATTGTCGCTCTTGCAGATGTATTTGACGCACTCACCCATAAAAGAAGCTATAAAAAACCCTGAACTATTGAAGAATCTGTTAAATATATCAAAAGAGAAAAAGGTAAACACTTTGACCCTATATTAGTAGAAATTTTAATTGAAAACCTAGATGAAGTGGCTCAAATTATTCAAGCTTAGCCTCTATTTGTTTTTGGTATTGCATTACTCAAACGGCTATACCACAACAGAACTTACTTACGCACAATTGCAATGGATAAAGCAACACCCAATAATCAAAACAGCAGGAGGGCTGGATTGGTCGCCTTTTGACTTTGTTGAAAAAAAACCAAATAACACCTTGCAACACAAGGGCATAAGTCACGATATTCTTGAGTTGATATCGCAAAAAACGGGTCTAATTTTTGTTATGGAAATTGACCAATGGAATAATAATTTAACTAAAATCAAGAACGGAGAAATCGATTTATTACCTATTTTGAATAAATCCCCACAAAGAGAAGAATTTCTTATTTTTACACAACCATATTACGATGTTTTCAACTATTTTTTTATACGAGATAACATAGAAACAACCTCAATAGATGACTTAACCACTTTACGTGTGGCTATTCCAAAAGACTTTTCCTATGCAAAACAACTTAACCAATATTATCCTAATTTAGAAATCATCTCCACAAACACATTGACGGAGGCTATTTTTGCCGTTCTGGAGAATAAGGCTGATATGTTATATGACTCGTACACTGCCTTAAGCTACACCCTTGACAAGCTATCTGTGAATAGTATTGTGCCTTTAATGTCTTCAAAAAAAATGCCGCTTAATCGTTTATACATGGCAACGAGTAAAGACAATCACATGTTAATCAGTATTTTAAACGCTGCGTTAGCCGATATTAGTCCAACAATAAAAAATAAAATTTTTATTAAATGGCAAAAGAAAAAAACAAACCCTTTATTGCTGTGGACTCTTGTGTTATTAACGCTTATTTCGTTGCTATTAATTTTACGTGCGTGGGTGCTTTCAACTGAAATTAAAAAACGAAAAAAAGTTCAACAAGAATTAAGACAAGAAAGAGAAACCTTCAGGAGACTTATAGAAAATTCCCCTGACGGCATTATGGTGGCAATCAATAAACAACTTGTTGATTGCAATAAAACCGCTATTTCCATGCTGGGCTTCCCCTCAAAGCAAGAGCTCTTAAATTCCGATATAACCGATTTAATCCAGGTCACTCAACCCGATGGTTCTAACTCAATTACATTAATCAAAAACATGATACGCAAATGTGTTGACGAGGGTTATGCTCGATATAAATTAAAGGCTCGCTCAAAAAATAAGGCGGACTTTTGGATAGATGTGATTCAAATACCCATAAAATACTTGGGTGAAAATGCCATCTATATCCTATGGCGTGACATTACTAATCACGTTAAGCTTACCCAACAGTTGTTTGATGCGCAAAAACAAGCCAACAAAGCCAATAAAGCAAAGAGTCAATTTTTAGCCAATATGTCGCATGAAATTAGAACCCCAATGAATGCTATCATCGGTTTTACTGATGTCTTAGCTCAGCGCATTAATGATAAAAAAACAAATAAAATCATTTACACGATAAAACAGGCTGGGAACAACCTTTTAAGTCTGATAAACGATATTTTAGATTTATCAAAAATAGAAGCTGGCAAATTTGAAATTCAAGCAAAAGCCGTCAACCTGCACGACTTATTCAACGAAATTTGCCAATTATTCTCTGTGAGTATTAATAAAAAAGACTTAGCCTTTGAAATTGATATTGATTCCACCATCCCTCACAGTCTTATTCTCGATTTCAAAAATTTTCGTCAAGTCTTGTTAAACCTTTTAGGAAATGCCCTCAAGTTTACCGAAAAAGGGAGCATAAAATTTACTGCGAAAATTATTGCCGTTGATGACCACTACAGTAAAGTTGATTTATTGATTGAAATTTCTGATACTGGAATCGGCATTGCTCAAGACCAGCTAAAGACCATTTTCAACCCTTTTGAACAACAAGAAGGTCAGGATCATAACCTCTACAAAGGCACGGGGCTTGGTCTTGCGATTTCTAAAAAAATAATTGATAAAATGAATGGTAGCATCTCAGTCAAGAGTATAAAAAATAAAGGCTCCACCTTTTCAGTGCGATTAAATAGCATCGATATTGCCGCTATAGATACCAGTGAAATTAATTTTGCTACACAAAAAACCGAGCAACAAATATACTTTGAAAAAGCACGGATACTCATTGTCGATGACATTAACTACAATCGTTTTCTAATCACTGAAATTTTTTCACAATCAGGGCTTGAATTTGTTGAGGCTGTAAATGGCTTAGAAGCAATCCAGGCAGTAAAAAGCAATAAAATTGACCTCATTTTAATGGATATTCGCATGCCCAAGATGGATGGCTATACCGCAACAGAGCACATAAAACAACTTGACCAGAAATTACCAATTATCGCCTTAACGGCATCAACACTTGACTCTAATGATGAGTCAACTAGTGTTCTTTTTGATGAATATATTCGTAAACCCATTGAAAAAAATCAACTCATTAAATTGCTTGCAAAATACTTGAGCCATACTGAAAACGCGACACTGCCAATTAATGAAAAGTCCATAATTACGGATAAACATTTAAGTTGCCAGCAAAAAGAAGAACTGCTTCATAATATCAATATTAAATGCAATTACTTATGGGAAAAGGCAACAGAATCTAACCACTTATGTGACATTTCAGAATTTGCACAATGCCTTAAAAGATGCAATCAAGAATACAAATCCAATAAACTAGAAACTTATATTCACACACTCAACAATAGCATTGAATTATTTGATATTGCAGAAATTAATTTGCAATTAAAAGCCTTTGAACGACTAAGAAACACCCTTTAGATATTTAAGCCTACATTTGCTTATTCACTCCTTGGTTGTTCTGCTGAAGCGATAGGTGAGCTTTAAATTTGAGTTGCGAATGTAGAACTTAAAAAAACATAGTTATATTGTAACCATGTTAACTTTAGGTTTTTTTTGCAAATGTTAAAACAAATTTATTGGTTGTGCTGGTATTTATCTACAGAGTAAAGGCAATTACTTGGATGATTTGGTCTATTAACCTTGCGGAGAAATTTTAGTCATCAGGAGAACAAGAGATTCTTGTAACCTGATGACTAAAACTATTTGCAAGGTTAATTAATACTGCGGTATGTTATAGTGTTAAAAAACTACTTGGAGTATTGTTGTGCCATTTTGGCGAACTTCTATTAATTGACCTCTTGGGTCAAAATCAAGCAAGGGATTGTTGAATTCTTGTGGAAAACTAAACTCAATTTCTCCCTCAGTACCATCATCATCGTTATAAACAGTTATTATCCCTTTGTCAACTCCACCAACAAATAAGCTGTAGTTTCCTAATGGTACGTTTTCAATTTCTACTTCAAACTCCACTTCATTGAGTTCCTGCTCAAGCTCAACCTCGCCACGAGCCGAGCCTATTACGCCCGTATTGATTAAAAATCTTTTGGTTTCAATGTTGTTTGCAAATGGTGGGGCTCCGTTGGTGACTGGGTTGCCTGTTCCTGGAGTGTTATTTGCTGTACCAGTAAACTCAACTTCTAGTATTGTTGTACCATTTTGGCGAACCTCGATAAGTTTTCCTCTTGGATCAAAGTCCAGTAATGGCTTGCCCGTTTCTTTTGGATAACGAAACTCAATTTCTCCCTCATTACCACCGTCATCAAATATTACTGTAATTATACCCTTTTCTATACCGTCAACAAATAAGCTATAATTTCCTAAGGGTAAGTCTTCAATTTCAACTTCAAACTCAACTTCATTCGGCTCTTGATCAAGCTCAACCTCACCACGTGCTGATACAATAACACCTGTGTTGTTCATTATCATTTTAGTTTCAACTTCATTGTCATAGTCTGGTGCTCCTGTGCTTTGAGGTGTCGTTGTCGTACTGGTGCTTGCACTAGGAATAAATTCACTGGAAAATAAAACAGTACTGCCTTGTAAAACTTCTATAAGTTTATTGCGAGGGTCAAAATCTAATAAAATTTTACCTTCATTAATTGGTGATTCAAATTCAACAATGCCCTCAGTACCGCTGTTTTTAGTTACAACATTAATTTGACTTCGAACAATTCCATCTACGCGCAAACTATAACTGCCAACTGGTATGTCCTCTACTTCTACTTCAAACTCTGAGTTTTCTCTGTCTTGCTCAAATTCAAAACGAGCGTTTCCACCAGCATAAACACCAGTATTTCCCATAAATTGTTTATATTCCACATCATTATCATCAGCTGGCGTGTTGTCCGATATTCCACCACTGCATACATTGCTTTGAATTGAGGTTAATCGTTCAATAGATATAAAACCGCCTGTTCCACTAATAGAGTTTGATTGTCCTGGATTGTTGATAGCACTGGGAGTAACATCAACATTACCACTAGAGCAGTTGTCAAAGGTAAAGGTGGCTGTTGCCAATATAACCTCGTTGCGAGTATTCGGGTTGGTTACTTGTAAGTTGGTAACTCCTGTAACAGTCATTAAATCCATGCTAACAGAATTGCCATGTATGTCACCAAGACCTGACAACCACATTGGGTTTCCAGTAACATCATAGGTGTACCAGTATACAAGTGCTTGAGGCTTTCCGTTTTGATCAATAATTTGTAAGTCAAAACCTTGACTTTCATGTTCTGGTTGATGCCAAAGTCCTGTAAAACCCTTTGTAATAGTAACAGCATTAATTGGAATAGAAACAAGCATTAGTAACAAAACTAATGTTGTGCCAATAATGGAATTTAATGTATTTTTCTTTTCTTTGTTCATATCGATTCTCTTGTATTAATAATTTTATAAAATAGTTTAAATAATTTTTTAGTAGTGGTCTTGAGAATTGCTGTCCTCAAAATAGTAAACACCAATACCGGCTCGTTTCACTTGTTTTGAGGCAGTAGATTTTTCAGTCTTTTCAAACATGTATTTATCCGCATCTACAACACACTTTCTGCCATAATCTTGAAGTTTCTGTTTAATATCATCCAGTATTTCAATTGGAATATTATCGTTGCTCGCAACAAGCTGTAGGTGGGTGTTGTTTGAGTCTTTGCATTGATACATGTTGTAGTCAATAGTTTCCATTAAGGCCTTTGTGGCAAATCCAAGCATGCCAAATTGATAAAGTGTGTCTTTATCATTAATTGTAACAAAATAGGCACTTCTTAACTGGATTAAACCCTCTGGAGATAATTCGATACTTTTTACTCGAAATAGTTCGTCTTTAATAGACCGGGGAGGAACTCCTCCAGAGTATTTTTCAACCAAACTTGTAAATGATGGTGACGAGCCATCAAATTTTAACATTAAAGGTTTGCCATTGAGGTCTTGATAAGCAGGGTCATGTATCCAGCCATCTAATACCCGAGATGCTCTGTGGTATTGATCAATCGCCGTGGTTTTGTGAGGATGCTCAGACTTCATTAATCGGTCGACTTCCATACGGGACAATCCTGTTAAAATTGCCACTCTAGACTTGCTTTGTTTGCGACCAGCTAATTTAAATTCATTACTTGCTATATCAACATAAATCCAACGCAGCCACTGTGAAGCAGTTTTATAGGTCACTCCATTGCGTAACAAAATACGTACAAGAGTACTAAATATTTTTAGAGCTGTTGTCGTAATGGCCTCTTTTATTTTTTTTGAGTTGTGTTTTTCATTGTTCATATTTGCAATTTTAGTTGCAAATAGTTAAAAGTCAACTAAATTGCAAAAATAATTGCAAAAATAATTGCAAAAATAATTGCAAATAAATTTCCTTGAGTACAATAATTAAAAAAGAAAGAGATTTCTGTATTGGAAATAAGGTATAATTAAATTTTATTGATTGTGTATGAAAATTTTTTATGTTTATCAAAACCAATGCATTCTTTTTACTGATTCTCGCACAATTAAGCTTTGCTCAAGAAAGTTTTCATGTTTCTGATGAAGAACTGGCACAGAATAAAGCTTACAACCAGGCTCTCTATGCTTATTTACGTCACCACTCATCGCCCAAAATTCAATTAATTGGCTATTCGACTTTTGTGGCTGATGATGAAATGGACGTCCAAGCCATAAAGAAAATCTTAGATAAAGCAATCAATACCAGTTCAGATGAGCAGACTTTATTTTTAGCTGATAACCTGTGTCATATCGAAAAAAACTTAGAAAATTGGTGCCATAAGAAACAAATACACCAAGTGCATCAACAAGTAGATCCTGAAAATATCATGACTTATGTAAATGAACTGCATAATGAAAAAAATGAAAATATAGCTATAGCTTGGCTGGATTTAGTTGCTAATCAAGGGACTTACTCCAACTCTTTTTTATTTGAATTATCATTAATTTTATCAAAAGAGATTACTTTATTTAATGAAGAAAACCCATCTTTTTTATTTAATCAAGATAAAGAGGAAACACTGTCCTTGGTTAAAGAACTCAGACTGATTGAAAAAGGCTTGTTAGAACAAAGTTTTGTTGAAAATTATCATGAAAGCTTATCTTATATGGTATCTATGGGCATAATGATGGCTCAACCAGTTTCAATGAGAGAATTTTCAAAATTTTGTAAGAACAATGAGTTTTACGAACAATGTCATCAGATTGCTGAGGTGTTAAAGACGGATAAGACATTCATGGGTCAAATGATGGCTGATGCTATTTCTCGAAAAATTAATGGCATCACAAAACCCAATAGAGTTGGCACTAAATCTTACCAAATGGCTTCCTGTTTCTCGCAGTCCCAAGACATGCTTTTGGGACAAGCCTTGAACCTAGACTTTGCCAAACAATACCTTTTTGATGCGATAGAATCCGGTGAAGGGCAAGCGACATATAATTTAGCTTTTAAGGTTTTTGACACAGTTCGTTCTCATGG
>JALSIL010000464.1 GCA_026990095.1 Lysobacterales bacterium | reverse complement strand
CATCGAACGCCGCATCATGAATATCTGTACTGAACAATGTGGCATGATGCGTGGCAAATTCATCCGTTCATTCATTGGCAAAGAAGCCGATGTAACGTGGATTGATTCTGCCATAGAAAAAAATCCTAAAAATGCAACGCTTTTAGCCGTTTATAAAGATGAAATCGTTAAATTACAGACTAAAATGAAATATCTGGAAGGTCGTTATAAACTTACCATTCCTGAAATTAAAGAAATTAACCGTAACATTACCGTTAATGAAGCCAAAGCACGTCGAGCTAAAAAGGAAATGATAGAAGCGAATTTGCGCTTAGTTATTTCAATTGCAAAAAAATACACAAACCGTGGATTGCAATTCCTTGATTTAATTCAAGAAGGCAATATTGGCTTAATGAAAGCGGTTGAAAAATTTGAATACCGTCGTGGATATAAATTTTCCACCTATGCAACTTGGTGGATACGTCAAGCCATCACACGCTCTATTGCTGATCAAGCACGCACAATTCGTATCCCGGTTCACATGATTGAAACAATCAACAAACTCAACCGTGTTTCACGTCAATTACTGCAAGAAAAAGGCCGTGAAGCCACCGCTGAAGAGTTGTCAGAAATTCTTGAAATGCCAGTGGATAAAGTGCGTAAAGTCATCAAAATTGCCAAAGAACCAATCTCTATGGAAACCCCAATTGGTGACGATGAAGATTCACACTTGGGCGATTTTATTGAAGATGGCAACATCTTATCACCACTTGATTCGGCAACAGTCAACGGTCTAACCAATACAGTAACTAACTTGCTTGAGGGATTAACACCAAGAGAGGCTAAAGTATTGCGCATGCGTTTTGGTATCGACATGAATACCGATCACACGCTAGAAGAAGTGGGCAAACAGTTTGATGTCACACGCGAACGTATTCGCCAAATCGAAGCTAAGGCTCTACGCAAATTACGCCATCCAAGCCGTTCAGAACTGCTGCGTGGGTTTATGAATTTGTAGAAAAAGAAGTTTTTAACTATAAAAAAGCGGATTATTTATCCGCTTTTTACACCGTCTATAAATAAGCCAAATCGTAATTTATTGACTTTCATAAAGTGCAATCCCAGCTCCAGCCGTAATACATATCTTCATCTTCAAAAATAATAAAGACATCGTTTTTGTCATTCCAAATAATGTGAGACCATTTAGCGTTGGGAATTAAATCTTTGTTTTCTTTAAACCATTTGGGAGTGGTTTGTTTTATTTTATCTTTGGCTTCATTCAGTGTGACTTTGTATAAATGGGTTGAAGTAAAGATTTCTTCTGCATCGGTTTGACACTTGACTTCGCGAGCATGAAAAATGGTTTGCCAAAAAAAACCTAACGCCGATGTGTATTTTTCCTTTGTTGCTGAAACAAAGGTAATTGACTCCATAAAATCAGGCGTCCAAATTTTATGGAAATCATGCGAATGTAAAAGTACAGGTTCAGCTACAAGTTCGCCGTCTTTTAGCAGTTTTTTTCCGTAATTGGCTAGGCTCATAATTTGGGTTTAATAAACAATAGTGAAATTTTACCGTGAAGCTGTATTTCCACCAAGCTATTAGACTGGATTATAATAAAATAGAGTTCTACACTTTGTAAACGCATAAGTTTTCTATAAAGCTGAAAAATTTGTCTTTGATTGTTGTTTGATTTATTGGCTTGCTAGGTGTGATAAATGGTTATGTTATAATCCTTTTTTCTATAAT
>JALSIL010000463.1 GCA_026990095.1 Lysobacterales bacterium | reverse complement strand
GCTGAAATCAGAATTCGAGTGCTTATTCATAAGTCGTGCCTAATTTAATAAACTTTGGAAGGTTCGACGGTACTTGGTAACTAACTCCGATTGAGAAGCAGAAAGCATATCAAACGCTTGTAAAATGCTTTTTTGTGGTAATCCGTTTTGGTAGGTTCGGTCAATGCTAAACAGTTGTAGCAGTGTTTGAAAGGCGGGCTCTATTTGACCGTTCAGAATTAAATAGGTACTGAGGTAAAAAAGTGCTTCGCTGTCTTTTGGGTTTTCGGCAAGAGAAGCTTGTATTTGTGTGATTTCTGGGGCATTTTTCATCTGTTCAGTGAAGTACAAAACGCCTTTAATATAGCGACCATGTGGCTCTTTTTGTGCGGATTCTGGCAACTCTGAAAACAGAGCTTTGGCTTCTTCCATTTGGTCGGTATGCAGATAGAGTTGAACCAAGTCTAAGTGGATCTTAATGTTATTTGGATTCT
The DNA here is from genome assembly GCA_026990095.1 of Lysobacterales bacterium. Taxonomy (GTDB): domain Bacteria; phylum Pseudomonadota; class Gammaproteobacteria; order Xanthomonadales; family Marinicellaceae; genus NORP309. The sequence continues at coordinate 1,259 of JALSIL010000463.1, read as the reverse complement.
CTTTCGCGGCATCACTCAGGTATTGTAACGCAGCATCAAATTCGCCTTGAGCAAACGCTTGTGCAGCTTGTTTTCTAAGCACTTCAGAAGGTTCGTCGACGATATGCTCTTTTAGCATGGCGCGATAGGTCGTTTCAGATTGTAGTCCGCCTGCTTCGGTCACAATATCAGCGTCTTTAATCAGCTTGTAAAAAGGTGCCGTTGGGTTTGAAAATTTTTCAGCAATATCATGTTGTTGATCGACATTGATTTTAGCCAGTATAAATTCGCCAGCCATCTCCTGAGCTAAGCCTTCGAGCAGTGTATTGGCCTGCTGGCTATCATTGTTGGTGGGTGACCAAAAGTGAATTAAAACGGGTAGCTTTTTTGAATTTTGGATGACCATTTCTTGAATGTTATTAAGGGTCACGTTGATAATCATAGCGTCTGGCATGGAAGGATCTCGTATCAATTTTTAATGATGCTATTTTAGCCTAAATGACAGATGAATATGTTTGTAATATAGTAATATTGAGTTTGTACATTTTGTTTAAGGGTCTCTGTTTTTTTTACGTATTTATTTTGATGTTTAATTGAATTACTTTAGATGATGCTTATGAAGAGCTACTTTTAAAAGGTTGTAAAGGTTGTAAAGGTTTATGGATAGGATTTCTACGGAAATAAAACAGCTAAAACGCAGTATGACGATCCGTTACCTGATTGCAATTACATTGATTGCTGTTTTTTCACTGGCGGCTTTTTTGAGTATGGATGTGGTTGTCAAGGGAATGGATAAAAATGCCTATTTAATGAATGTTTCAGGCAAGCAACGTTTGTTGAGTCAATATATTGCTCTGGATGCTTATCGAGTGTATTCAGCGAGCCAAATTGATTTAGGTGAAAGTGAGCTACAGTTCATTAAAAACCGTTTGCAGAAAAACTTAAAAAAAATGGCTGAAGTGAATGAAATGCTGTCTAGAGGGGGAGGAACGGGTGGAGAGCTATCTCCTGAGGTTTATGATATATATTTTGGTCCAAAAAACCTTAAATTTCGAGTGCAGCAATATCTAGCTTTGGTTCGATTAGTGATTGACTTGCCAGATCATGAACAGAAAAAAATTATTATTTTAGACATTGAGCGTTTTTCAGAAGGACTGTTAGCAGACTTAGATAACGTTGTTTTACAGTTTCAAAAAGAGGGGGAGGCGCGATTACAAAAAATTAAAGACACTAAGTTTATCTTGTTACTATTGACCCTTTTGGTGTTAGTTTTAGAGGTA
>JALSIL010000462.1 GCA_026990095.1 Lysobacterales bacterium | reverse complement strand
TGGGAAATATACAAGATGAAATTAGACATCGGTTTAGGCACGGATGGGCCGATGAGTTCCAACCAAATGGATATCTTTAATGTCATGAGTTATGCAGCCTCCGCAGCACGCACCGCAAGCAAAGATGGCACCCGTTTCACACCCTATGAGTTGGTCGATATGGCAACAATGGGCGGTGCTCGCGCCTTAGATATGGAAGATACAATTGGCTCATTAGAAGTGGGTAAAAAAGCCGATATTATAATCGTAGACACTGACGCAGCAAACACACAACCTAACTATGATCCATTCGCTACCATAGCCTTTTCCGCCTACCCACAGAATGTTACCCATACTATTGTTGATGGCAAAGTTATCGTAGAAAATGGCGAATTAACAACCATTGATATTCAAGAACACAATAAACAATGGATACCATTGACCCAAAAAGTGGCTGAATTTGCCAAAACACTTGAGTGAAATACTTTAAAACTCTATTTATTCGATTGTTTTTTGTGATATTCATATCATGTTCATGTTGTTTCCACTATAATTCGCAGAAATCAGGCGTTGGCACAAAATTTCAAATTTTGTCAATGCGGGATTAGAGAACAAGCAGATAGACACTTTAGCGAATAATACTCGCTGTCAACGCCCACATCTTTTCTATACTTTATTTTACTTAAATAACATTTCGTAATATTGAATCCTGAATTTACATGAAGTTCTTACATCGAAACGGTGAATTCGATTGTTGGATTATTTTTTTATTCACCAAACTAATGAAGATATATATTATGAGTAAAGGTACAGTAAAGTGGTTCAACCCTGACAAAGGTTTTGGTTTTATTACTCCAGAAGATGGCAGCAAAGATTTGTTCGTTCATCACACAGCAATACAAAGTGGCGGCGGATTCGCTACCTTGAATGACGGCCAAGCAGTTGAATTTGAAATTGGCGAAGGTCAAAAAGGACCCTGTGCAAACAATGTATTGCCTCAATAAGAGAACATTATAATTTAGCCAAAAAAGCCAGTCATGTACTGGTTTTTTTATTCAAACTTGTCTTCTTTGTTTGGCTGACTGAGAAACTGATTAGCTTGATTCCAAAAAAACCACAACTCAGGGGATTGCTTAATCATATCATTTAAGGCTATTGATAACTCATCAATTAACACTTGTTCAGAGTTTTGTCTTTTAATGGTCTTAATTGTTAAGTTTCTTACACCACTTTCAAAATTCATATGAACTGAAAATAACTGGTAGGGAATATTTTCTTTGCAAATTAGATTGATAAAGCCACTAGAAATATAATAATCACAAGCAAGCACCCTAAGAGCATACTTTGCCTCTTGTTTGTCTCTAGCTGCATCAAAAAGTATAACTGGTATGCCTTGCTCTTCCACTTTTTTCTTTATCATTTGATAAGCTTGACCTGTAGGAATCGCTAATGAACCAGATATTTTATCAAAATACGAATGCCGAAGCTTTCTATAATAACGTTCAATTATACTTTGCTGCTTAAATTCTATGTCCTGTTTTGCAAAAACAAAAAATGGTTTCAAACCAGACTCACTCAAATGTGCTAAAGAGGTAAAACCCGTTCCCCAATGAGAACTTAAGGCGATAAAACTTTCATCCTTTGACCAACTGCCATTTTTATGCAAAAGTTTTTGGGCTTTTTTAGGGCGTAACCAAGCCAACCACATATCAGCAATATCAACCAAGTTTAGAAGTTTAACATTTCGATTCCAGATGG
>JALSIL010000461.1 GCA_026990095.1 Lysobacterales bacterium | reverse complement strand
TAGGTGGTATGATTGTATTTGACTATTTTTCGACTTTTTGAGAAGAATAGCTCCGCTATTTAACGAAAATCAGGTAAAAAATTGACCAAATTCACCTTTTCCGCAGTAGGCTCTCTATTCTCGGATAAACTCCTAGATCCAGCCTCTTTTCACTGCCATTGTTTATTTTTGGACAAATTTTAAAAAATTGATACAAGTTAAGAATAAGTATTTCAATATATGCTAAAATTAATACTATTGAGCTGGAGAAGTATATGAAACGATTTTCTAATATTCTATTTGTTGCAGGTTCTGGTCAAAACGAGTCTACTGCTTTTAAACAGGCTGTTAATATAGCTGAAATTAATCAAGCTAAGCTTACCGTTGTTGGGGTTTTTGATGATATTAGCCGATTAAAATCGAGTATGCCGATTGCAAGCGATTTAATTGATGGGATTATTGAGCAAAAAAAACAAGAATTACAAAATCTTGTTAACAGTGTCTTGGATCATGATTTACAAATAGAAGTTAAAGTATTTACGGGTAAAGCATTTATCAATATAATCCAAGAGGTTATAAAGTTTGAGCGAGATTTGTTAATCAAAGCGATTGAACAACCAATAGGTTTTATCGAAACGCTGTTTGCTAACACAGATATAAAAATTCTTCGTAAATGCCCGTGTCCAGTTTGGTTAATCAAAACCAAAGCTCAAGAAGGGTATAAGGAAATACTTGTTGGTATAGATTATGAGCCCGATAATCCAGAAAATGATATAATAAATCAACAAATGCTAACCATGGCAGGTTCGTTGGCTCTTGCTGACTTTAGTGAATTACATATTGTGCATGCTTGGCAATTACCACATGAAGCCGTTTTAAGGTCTTATCGGTCAACGTTTACAACCTCACAAGTGGATGAGATGGTAGAAGAAGAAAAACTAGCACGTAAAAAATGGTTTGCAAATACGGTAAAAAGAAGTATGGACACACTTGGAAACGACGCTTCCTCATTCTTGAAGCCGGTAATGCACCTAGTGGAAGGATGCGCAGGTGAAGTTGTTCCCGAACTAGCAAAGGAAATAGGTGTTGAGTTGGTGGTTTTGAGTACACTTGGTCGTTCAGGTGTTACAGGTTACCTAATTGGGAATACTGCAGAAACAATTCTAAACCAAATTGACTGTTCGGTGTTAGCGATAAAACCACCAGGCTTTATTAGCCCGGTTAAACTTGATAAAGAATAAATTAGGAGAAACTAAATGCGAGTAATATTCGTACCAGTAAGTGATACACCCGAATGTGTTGTCGCATTAAAATCTGCGTTTAGCTTAGGTTATCAACTAGATGCCAGTGTGCATGGTTGCCACTTTAGACCACATAAAGAATCAAGTATATCTTTAACAACAAATGAGATTAATGCAGGACAAACAAAATGCATTCATGCTAAAAAAGTGTTTGAAAAACTTGCTAATGACAATGATTATAAATTAATTAAGAAGCCAAAAAAGAAACCTGGGGCTTTGTGGTTAGAGAAAACAGGAACTACCAGTAAAATATTTTCTATTATGGGACCAGTTTCAGATTTGATAATTGTTTCTCGACCAATTGAAGAAGGTTCAAGTGTAGCTCGAGAATTTATGATGTCCGCCATTTTAAAGTCATCTAGCCCTGTGCTTGTTTTGCCTCAATCACAGTTTCAACAAGTTGGGAAGATTATTGCTATTGCTTGGAATCAAAGCCCTCAAGCTGCTTTGGCGGTATC
>JALSIL010000460.1 GCA_026990095.1 Lysobacterales bacterium | reverse complement strand
ATGTCATTCATGTAGAATCATGGAAAGTCACATACCCAAGAAGTTTTTCATTGCAAAATAATCAATTGACTTTTGCTTATGGTGATGTTAATCAAGCAGTTCCATCTGAGGAGATATTTAAAGCAAGTTTCGAGGGTTCTGAACAATTAGCCGACCCTGATAAGTCCGCTTCTGCCTCCAATGCCATAGTTTATTATCATATAGAAAACGCTACTAACAGTCAATACGTTGTATACAAACGAGATTTGTTAGGACGAGTCAAATCAATAATAGTTACAGCAACAGGAACTTGTACAAGCACTCCAAGTCCAAATTGTTTCCTTGATTTTAATACCGATAACAGTGCTGGTTTTGTTTACATTCGAGCAGAAAGTTCTGTTCTAACACCAGAGTTAAAGGTGCCTGTATTACAATCAAATATTAACCAAGGTTATGCACAGTACATAATCATTTCTCACCCTGATTTTATTGGGGCAGATTTGACAACTTTTGTTCAAGCGACGCAACAAAACTTTAGTGTAAAAGTCGTGGATGTTGAACAAATATATGCTCAATATAGTTTTGGCAATGTTTCAGCAGATAGTATTGCCCAGTATATTAAACACGCCTATAATAAAATGGGTGCAAGATATATATTATTGGTCGGTGGTGATACCTATGATTATAAAAATTATTTAGGGATTGGCTCTATTAGTTTTATCCCGACATTATATGGTAAAACTGATGAATTTGTTTACTATGCACCTATAGATGCGAAACTCGCAGATGTTGATAATGACAATGTGCCAGATTTGAATATCGGTCGATTTCCAGTTAGGTCTGAAGCAGAGTTAGCCAATTTAATACAAAAGATTAATGCTTATAAAAATAAAACTTACAGCAATACCTCGGTTTTTGCGGCAGATGAATTTGATTCATCTAACAATTATTCATTTAAAAATGACGCAAATTCATTGATATCATTGTTGCCACAAAATTGGCAAAATAATATAACTATTGATGATAAAGCTTACGTAGATGACGATGGAGTAGCGCTTGCAAAATCAAAGATAACTAATAACATTAATCAAGGGGTTGCATTGACCAGTTTTATTGGGCACTCAGGTCCAAGAGATTGGAGTTTTTCTCGCATGTTTAGCACCAGCGATGCCTTGTTATTATCCAATAGTACAAATCCAACACTGGTTACTCAATGGGGATGTTGGAATACTTATTTTGTTTCACCTACCGAAGACACCCTTGCTCATGCCTTTATGTTAAACCAAAATGGTGGAGCTGCCTCAGTTCTTGGTGCTAGCACCTTAACTAAAGCGGAACATGAAAAAGGATTGGCTGATTTAGTTTTGGTGTACCTAACTCATAATAAAATGACATTGGGTGATGCAGTGACCGAAGCAAAAAGAGTCTATGCTCAAGAAAATCCAGCAGCACTGGATGTAATACTAGGCTGGAATATCTTGGGAGATCCAAGCTTAAAGCTTTAACTACTTAAGCAGTAAAGCAAATAAAAAGGCAGCTTAGTAACATTAAGCTGCCTTTTTTTATTAAAGAGACCTTTGCATAATTATAGTGACGAGTAAAAAATGATTAAATTCACCAGCTTTTCGCTAAAAATCTCGCAAATAACTGGTTATTACCTTCAATTTTTAACTCAATCTGGCAAATTTTATCTATTTTTTCTTTCGCCATATAGTTATGCAAAGGTCTCTTAAAGTCTGTTAATTACTTCGTCAGTGAACTT
>JALSIL010000459.1 GCA_026990095.1 Lysobacterales bacterium | reverse complement strand
ACACCCCAAAAGTTTTGTTAGTCTTGATGATGCGAATCATTTGTTATCAAGAAATTCAGATATTCAATACCTGACTAAAGTAATCGATGCATGGGTGCAGAAGTTTTTGTAACGGTATGAAATTATACGGAATGAATCTGAGGTGGGTGGGTATTTTGGATGGTACGAATAATAGATTGCACTATAATTCGTGTTTCAAGGGATTAAATTTGGCTTAATCTATTTCTTCAAGCACGCCGTCCTGGTAAAGTTGTTTCACTAATTCTTTATCCTCACTATTGAGTTGTTGTATGTCATTGACAAGTATTTTTTTGTCATTACACAGCAATTGAGCCAAGTGAAGGCCACACGGATAGCTATCACCATTTACAAATAGCGTTGTTTCCTGAGCAGTGAAGTAACAGGCTTTGGTAAATGAGTTTAAATACAGTCCTTTAATAGAGTCAATAACAGGTAATTGCTTGGTTTGGTTGAACTCATGAAAAATATTTCGGTAATTGCTGAGGTATTTACCTAACCATTGAGTAATGTTGTTGGTGTTAATATTTTCAATTAGAATTTGTTTAACTTTTTCAACGTCTTGCTGGGTAATTTCGCCAATTGCGGGTTGTTGAGTAAATGTAGGTTCTTCAAAGCGATTGTTTTCCGAAAGGTCTTGAGCCGTATTATCGATAAAATCCGTTAGTAATTCTGCAACTGACGGGGTTCGCATTCCTAAAGAACAAGTCACACAATCGTCACTGGCAGCAATGCCATAATGAGCAACTTCTGGAGGAAGATACAAAACATCTCCAGGATGTAAAATGCAGTCTTCTTCTGCCTTAAATTGATTCAGTAATTTAAGTGCAACATCAGTTAACAATTTGGGATCATAAATTTTATTGTGCCCAAACATCCACTGCCGCTGACCCGATACTTGTATAAGAAACACATCGTAGTGATCCGTATGAGGACCAACTGTGCCTCCTATTGATCCTGTGCTAATCATGATATCATCAAAAATCCAGTTTCGAATAAAATCAAAATATTTTAATAGCTCTAGACTTTTTGGCTGCCATTTATCGACATCAGAAACGAGTAAATTCCATGTAAAATCATTGAGTTCTTTAAAATCTTCTTTTTCAAATGGGCCAATTTCTACATCGTACTGTGTTTCAGAACTCTTAGTCACAATGCGTGATTGAATATCTGGATGACAACTTAAGTTAATCAATTCTTCTTTATTTGGAAGAAAACGAAGCTGTTGTTGAGTAAAAATGCCTTTAAATAAAAATGGTTTTTTATGCCAGTATTCAGCTAAGAAGCAATCCTTACTGAGTGTTGTTGGCTTAAATAAGCTTGGCTTGTTCAATGGCGTATCCCAAATATTTGGCTGGTGTCAGTTGTAATAAATCATCTTTGGTTTGGGCAGGGATACTCAATGATTTAATAAACTCTTGAATAACCTGTTGATTGACATCTGTGCCACGAGTTAATTCTTTGAGTTTTTCATAGGCATTGGCTACACCGTAACGACGCATAACCGTTTGAATAGGTTCTGCCAGTAGCACCCAATTATTATTTAAGTCGTCTAACATGACCTGTGGATTGATTTCTAATTTACTTAAACCTTTTGCCAGCGATGACCAAGCAATCACGCTGTGCCCGAAAGCAGTGCCCATAGAACGCAATACAGTGGAGTCTGTTAAATCACGTTGAAATCGTGATACGGGTAACTTTTGTGCTAAGTGTTCGAACATGGCA
>JALSIL010000458.1 GCA_026990095.1 Lysobacterales bacterium | reverse complement strand
TGGTCATAATAGGTCAAGATCCTTATCATGGACCTAATCAAGCTCATGGGCTGTGTTTTTCAGTCCAAAATGGCATTAAAATTCCTCCCTCATTAAGAAACATATACAAAGAACTGCATTCTGATTGTCAGTTTGATATACCCAATCATGGAAATTTACAGCCGTGGGCACAGCAAGGTGTTTTGTTGTTGAACAGTGTGCTGACGGTTAATCAGGCTCAAGCTGGCTCACATCAAAATAAAGGCTGGGAGATTTTTACTGATAAAATTATAGCGGAAATAAACAAGAGAAGAAAAAATGTGGTCTATCTGCTTTGGGGAAATTACGCCCAAAAAAAAGGACAACACATTGATGAAAATAATAATTTGGTTTTGAAATCGGTTCATCCAAGTCCTTTGTCTGCTCATCGAGGTTTTTTTGGATGCAAGCACTTTTCTCAATGCAATGCTTATTTGATGCAGAAAAAATCAGAACCTATTAAGTGGCAATTACCAATAAATGCCAACAGTGCAGGCTTCAATTCATAAGGCAGATACTTAAAAAAATCCAAATTAGAGTGGTGAATTTAGGCATGATTTTTGGTCTAAGGTCAATAAAATGTGAAGTTTAGCGTTATTCATGACTTTTGTCCTAGTGTGGTTACCTAGGATATGGTGTAGAATTCATGAGTTAAAATTTGCCCATGAACTATTAAGTCGAATTAGGGTCATAAAAAATATAAAATTTTAGAGGATAAAATATGTTACATAAATTGAATAAGTCCACTCTATTGTGTTCTTTGGTGCTGGCATCATCGCTTGCCATGGCAAAGTTGCCCAAAGGTGTGGAAAAAGTGACCTCGGTGGAAGGCATTACCGAATACAAATTAAAAAATGGATTGCAAGTTCTGCTGTTTCCAGATAATTCAAAGGAAACCATTACGGTGAATATTACCTACAAAGTGGGTTCAAAGCATGAAAATTATGGAGAAACAGGCATGGCTCATTTGTTGGAGCATCTTGTTTTTAAAGGCACGCCTAGACACAAAGACATACCAAAAGAATTAACCGATCATGGTGCAGAGCCCAATGGCACAACGTGGACAGATAGAACAAACTATTTTGAAACATTCTCAGCAACAGATGAAAACCTTAATTGGGCGTTGGATTTAGAAGCCGATAGAATGATTAACTCTTTTATTGCAAAAAAGGACCTTGACAGTGAAATGACCGTGGTTCGCAATGAATTGGAAAATGGAGAAAATAGTCCTTTTCGAGTGTTATTGCAGCGCATGATGGCGGTAAGTTATGATTGGCACAATTACGGTAAATCAACCATTGGTGCCCGTTCTGATTTAGAAAATGTTGACATTAAAAATCTGCAAAACTTTTACCGCAAATATTACCAGCCTGATAATGCTACTTTGGTGGTAGCGGGAAAGATTGATGAAGATAAAGCATTGGGTTTAGTGAATAAATATTTTGGAAAAATCAAAAAGCCAAAACGTAAAATACAAGCACTTTATACTGCGGATCAAATCCAAGATGGTGAACGTCAAGTAACGGTTCGTCGCCCTGGAGATGTACAAATGTTGGCAGCTATGTACCACATTCCGCCTGGCTCTTCGCCAAATTACCCTGCGGTGGAAATCTTAACGCAAATTTTGGCAGATCATCAAACTGGTCGACTGCATAATGATGTCGTCAAGAAAAAATTAGCGGCAAGCACTTTTGGCTTTCCCTTCCAATGGGCAGAACCAGGTATTGT
>JALSIL010000457.1 GCA_026990095.1 Lysobacterales bacterium | reverse complement strand
TGATGCTGGTTTTGACTATGCTTTATCTCTAAAAGGCAAAGAATCTTATCAAAAACATAACCAAGTCTTTCTTAAAAAAATCAAAGCCATAAACAAACCATTAGAATGCACCCAAGCATTATACCAATGGCTGACTTTTTTTAGAAAAGGTCATATCGCTATTCGCACTATCAATCCACAACAAAACACAAAAAGCCAAGCAACAGAACCTAGCAAACAAGAACTGCAAGCAAAATATAAAAATTGGCAAACACTAAAAACCAATGAAAAAGCATTTAAAAAACACTTAACCAAGACCAAGAAATTATCACCGTATGAAGGCATCTGGTCATCACCGCCCTACACTATCGGTATTAAAAAAGTAAACAATCAATTATTGGGATTCATCCTAGAGGCAAAAAACAATTATTGGTCACAAGGGCAAATCAAACTAAAAATGAATGAAAATGCTAGCCATGCAACTTTTTATATGCGCGATCATTCTGCCGTTGAAACCGATACAATTGACCTTATAAAAGATAAGTATTTAACCATTGGCAACGTTCACTTAAAAAGAGTATTTCCACTTGTTGATAATGATAAATCAATGGAAAGATACATTAAATTGATGCAAAGCAATCAAGCATTAGTGCAAAAACTGTCAAATGAAACCGTATTATTACGTATTCCTTCTTTTTCTTTTGCAAATAAAAAACAAATAGATAAAGTCATCAAAGACAATAAAGAAATAATCACATCAAGCAAAAATCTCATCATAGATATTCGCAATAATGGTGGCGGCAGTGACAGCAGTTATGCTGAAATTTTGCCTCTTATCTACACCAATCCAATCCGAACCATTGGTGTAGAATTTTTATCGACCCAACTCAACAACCAACGTATGCTAGGCTTTATCAACAACCCCGATTGGTCTAAGAAAGATAAAAAATGGGCCAAAAAGTCCTATAAAAAACTCAATCAGCATTTAGGTGAATTTGTCGATTTGAACCAGACTATTGTCAGCACAAAAACTCTTGACAAAATTTATAAATACCCACAAAATGTCGCCATTCTTATCAATCATGGCAATGCCAGCACCAGCGAACAGTTTTTACTTGCTGCCAAACAATCACGTAAAGTCAAACTGTACGGCACCACAACTGTTGGCATGTTAGATGTATCAAATATGAATTTTGTTAAATCGCCCAATGGTGATTTTGAATTAGGCTACAGCTTATCAAAATCACACCGAATCCCTCAAATGGCAATTGATGGTAAAGGCATAATACCCGATTTTTATCTGGATGAAACAATAGCAAAACACCAATGGATTGAATATGTTAAAACACTGCTTGAAGGCAACAAACCCTAAATATCAACTTTTTTCAGTTTTAATTACCTCTGTTATTCATTCTAACCTACTTTGTCTAAATCTATTTATTCAGGAAGCAAGAAGACACTCAATACAATTAAAAACATTTAAACCACAGAGGGCACAGAGAACACAGAGGAAAAAAGGTTGTGATTAACAACCTCTGTGAACTCTGTGTCCTCTGTGGTTAATAGCCCTTCCTTTCCTGCCCACTAAGATAAAACCACGTCATTGCGAGGAGCATAGGCGACGCGGCAACCTCATAAAGCAACCGTAATCCAAAAAAAATCACCCCGCTAGTAATAACAGATAAAAAACCCATTGCCCAAAAACCACCAATAAGCTACAATAAATCAATCCAATGAAATTGATTAGACTCTCTTTCATTTTTCAGT
>JALSIL010000456.1 GCA_026990095.1 Lysobacterales bacterium | reverse complement strand
CATTGTTACGGTTACACTTTGTACAAGTGGCTTTAAAGAAAAACTAGCTTCATATCTTGCACAAATATCACTAAAACCTATGAATAACTAGGTATATAGTAATATTTATGCAACCTATTTCGCTATTTTTCCTTTAAACTCCATTCTCCTATGAAATATTCGGGCTAGAATATTTCACATGATAAATCGAAGGGGTCGGGGGAGAATGCTGCTAAGTTAAGCAGCTTTTGCATACTTGAAAACCACATGAAACCTAGATATTAGGCGGTTTTATAAAATATCAAAACCTTGTGAAGAACCCTTAACTTTGTGCCATTCAGGTCAGTACCCTTAATGCTTGTTTTCATAATTTCCTCGGTCTTCCACGAGTGTTATAAACCATTTTTTCACTTTTGTAAATTGTGTTTTGAATTGTTTCTTTTAAAGGATGAGGTCATCGTGTTGGCATTTTCTTGCCTAATTTCATACAATCAAAGCATGACTGATATTTTATTAACGACACTTAATTCTAAATACATCCATTGTGCTTTTGGTTTGCGGTATTTGTACGCTAATTTGGGTGATTTGCAGGCACAAGCCTGCATTCATGAGTTTACTATTCATGAGCGTCCGTTGGATATTGTGGAAAAACTCTTAGCCCATAAGGCTAAAATTATTGGCTTTAGTGTCTATATCTGGAATGTAGTGGAGGTCGGTCAGTGCATTAAGCTATTAAAGCAAATTCAGCCTGAATTGAAGATTGTTATTGGCGGCCCTGAGGTTTCGCATTATCCGGATGTGCCGGATTGGTTTGGCGTGGTGGATTATTGTGTGACAGGTGCTGGTGAGTTGCAGTTTAAAACTTTGTGTCGGCAGTTGTTGAACAACCAAAAACCGTTAGAGCGAGTGATAGCTGGCATTGAGTTGCCTTTAGAACAACTCAATATGCCGTATGAATTTTACAATGAAGCGGATATTAAAAATCGAATTTTATATGTCGAGGCTTCGCGTGGTTGCCCTTTTAAGTGTGAGTTTTGTTTGTCTTCTTTGGATAAAACCTCTAAATCTTTCAGTATTGAACTGTTTTTAGTTGAAATGGACAAACTGATTCAACGTGGAGCCAAGCACTTTAAATTTATCGATCGAACTTTTAACCTTAAGGTCAAAACAACCGTGGCTATTTTGGAGTTCTTTTTGGAGCGATTAACGGATGATATGTCGATTCATTTCGAGGTTGTACCTGATCGCTTGCCTGAAAAATTGCGCGATGTGCTGGCGCGATTTCCTGACCATGTTTTGCAGTTTGAAATTGGGATTCAGACCTTTGACCCTTTTATTCAAGACCTTATTTCTCGTAAACAAAACAATGAAAAAACCTGTGAAAATTTAGTGTGGTTAAGGCAAAACACCAAGGCACATATTCATGCTGACTTAATCTTTGGTTTGCCTGGTGATAGTTTGGATAATTTTGCTAAGAGCTTTGATAAGCTGGTGTCCTTAAATCCACAAGAAATCCAATTGGGCATTTTAAAACGCCTGCGTGGTGCACCAATCAATCGCCATACTGATGAATACCAAATGATTTATAACGAAAACCAACCCTATAACATTTTATCCACTCGAGAAATTGATTACTTGACCCTGCAGCGGGTCAATCGTTTTGCCCGCTTTTGGGATATGATAGGTAATTCGGGGCGTTTTCCTAATAGCAAAAAACTTATATTTGGTGATGCGCCTTTTGCCAACTTTATGAAATTATCTGACAATC
>JALSIL010000455.1 GCA_026990095.1 Lysobacterales bacterium | reverse complement strand
ACTATGTGGAGAGCTTCGAATTGATTTAATTGAAGTTGACACAGCCGAAGATATAAACGAGGTATTAAATACCTTTTTAATTAAGCGAACAAAAATGGTGTAAACTCAAGCTAGCCTACAACTTCCAATTTAGCACTATCCCTCTATGCTGTTTTAGCGAATACTATGCACTAGGTTTTATACTATGTTTCAATTGTCTGCTTCTAAAATACTCAACGATTTCCGTTTTAGTCATTTTTGATAACTTCTTACTCAATGACTTTCTTTGTTCACGCATAAACTTTACAGCATCAAATTCTTTTTCACTCTTCGTTTCCATAATTCATTAAGTCTCGTGGTGAGCGAATTTCCAATTGTTGGTAACCATTTTTAATGTTGATAGAATTGTAGCCTCGTATTCGCTCTATATTAACGATGTGCTTAAAATTCCAACTTATCAATAAGTCTGCTCTATATATTGTTGCCAAAGCGATATGTAAACAGTCCGCATAGCTCGTTTCACCAACAACTTTTTCGGATATATACTTTGTCGCTAAATCTACTGCTTCATCTGTTGTTTCTAGGAATTCAGTTTGGCTAGATTTTAAGTTGGTAACAAGACTTCTTACTCTGCTTGGAGCATTTTCAAGTTCGTCTTGGGTTACTGGTGAAAATAATATGATAAACTCTCCTTTTTTAATTCGGTCAAACAACGGCTTTGTGAATTCTTCAAATTCAGAATCGAAGTATCCTCCAAAAACTGAAGTGTCAATATAAATTCGTTGTTTTTTCATACTTCAAATTTACGAATTTAACTGATATAAATGAAAGGTGTCGTTTATCCTGATGCCTAACGCTTACTGTAAACTTCAGTAAGGACTTAAAGGTACAAAATTTTTTAACCTACCGAAAAAAATTTTTGGTTCCGAGGTTTCGGAATCAATATACACACGCCCAAATCGAAGATTTGGCGGAGCTAACCAAAAGCGTAAATATTAGAATTTGGCACTATCCCCTATACTGTTTTAGCGAATGTTGGCATTTCGTTGTTTTTTAAAGTTTATACTATTCGGTTAAATTCCGTTTTTAATTTTTCAGAGTTTGAGTGGACTCGATCATTTTTTTCAAAAGCTTGCTCAAATTCAGTTCGTTTTTTTCTATTAATCTTATCATCAATTATATAAAATAGTATAGAGTTAAATAAAATAAATACAATAAAAAACCAAAACCCATAATTAGGAAGAATCCAAGTTGTCGCTCCACAGCTATGAACTATTAAAACAAAAAGAAGAAAAATTTGAGCTATTTTTCTAGGCAGGTAATAGCCTATAATTCCAATCAAAATCAACCATATGATTGAAATAATAAAAAGTCCTGAAACGTGATTTTTCATCATTAAGTTTCCTATTGGATTTCCTTCATTCGCCTTATTCAGATTACCATTCCAATATTCTTTTGGTTGGTGGATTATTGTAATTGCAATATCAAAAAGACTTGCCCAAATAGCAGGAATTAATGCTAGCAATTTTTCTTTCTTTTTCATTCAGTTCGTATTTTTTTGAGTGCGTTCAGTAATAAATGGCAACTAGAACTTAACCTATAAAATAACTACCAGCCTATCCATGCAGTGCTTCTTTTCGAGCTAATAATACTTCTTCCGATTCCTTGCGATCAGGGTCGGGCAAGCAACAGTCAACAGGGCAAACGGCTGCACATTGAGGCTCCTCATGAAAGCCCTTGCACTCGGTACACTTAGCAGGTACAATAAAATAGAATTCT
>JALSIL010000454.1 GCA_026990095.1 Lysobacterales bacterium | reverse complement strand
TGAAATTGATGGCAGTGAGATTTTGGGAGTAGTGGGGACAACAGGGCGTTCGACTGGCCCACATTTACACCTTGAGGTTCGTTTTAATGGCAAAGCGGTCAATCCTGAACCTTACTTGTCTAAGGTTAGGCCTACTTCAGTAGCGAAAGTAAAACATAATTAGTGGTTGGTAACTTAATTTGACAACTTACTGTTTATTATTACTCTAAGCAATCATCCTTCCTTTAGGAAGCTCTGATTAACCTAGTTGAATTCTGCGAGCTTACAAGGCATCAAGTCCTAGCGTATTTTTTGAGAATGGATACGCCGGTGGCATGGTGCAACAACCCTTCACAAAAAATTACAACAACGGAATTGATGCCTTGTAAGTTCGTCCTACGGGACTTAGCCAAGTTCCCAATTTCTTCGTTATTGATTTTAACCATAGAATGACTATGCTTAAAAACAATGCCTCGAACTTGAAAACTTGGTGTTGCTAGAATTCAGCTAGGTTATTCAGAGATTCCTTAATCAGGATCTCCTTAAGCTTCAGCTGGCTATTTTTAATAAAATGGCGTAACATGGTTCTGTAGTTAGTTCACTAATAGGCTATCCATGATTCAATTAAATATACATGATGCAAAAACAAATCTTTCTAAGTACTTGAATGATTTAACGGAAGATGAGCCAATCTTATTGTGTAAAAGAAATGTTCCTATTGCCAAAATAGTGGGTTTAAATAAAAAGGCTTTGAAAAAACGTGCTATTGGTTTAGCTAAGGGTGATTTTATAGTACCTGATGATTTTCTCGAGCCGTTACCTGATGATATTTTGAAGGGATTTGAAGGCTCTTGATTCATGCGCTTATTATTGGATACCTGCACTTTCCTTTGGGTAATATCAGATGACCCTAAATTAAGTGGTAGAGCACGTAATTTGTTTGAAAATGAAGAGAACGAAGTATTTTTAAGCTCAGTTTCTTTTTGGGAAATAAATGTAAAATATCAGCTGGGTAAACTACCTCTGCCAGAGTCACCCAAACGCTATATCCCTATGCAAAGGTCAAATCATGGTATTGAAACATTGCCTTTAGGTGAGGCGGCAATAAGCCATTTATTAACCTTGCCCAGTATTCACAAAGACCCTTTTGATCGTATGTTGGTTTGTCAGGCGATAGAAGGCAATATGTCATTATTAACTTCGGATCCATTGATACAAGATTACCCAGTAAAAACAGAATGGTAAATGTGGTTGTTTAGAATCGGTTTATCGTTGTTTATTATTGTTCTAAACAGTCCTTCAAAAAGGTATCTTTTGGTGCATTACACTTAATTTTAATTAAGTCGAGCGGTTCACTTGCAGGGCTTTGATGTTTTAATTCTAACAAGACGGCTTTATCAGTGCTAATCAATGTATCAAGCTTAGCGCAAACACCAGCAAGGCAGGTGATTTCTTTATCATCAAAGATTTTGTAGGTATTGTCTTTTGAACTGACTTTTTTGATAAGGCTAGTCATTACTCCTTCACTGACCGATATTTCAAAATTATTATTTATTGTTGAAGCTGTGGATTTTTGTATTTCCTTTTTATACGTGTATTTTTTATTGGGGGCATCCTCAGGTGGGTTAACTAATTCTTCAATATTTACTTCAATCTCGTAATCGTAGCCCCAAGCATAGTTGAATCCGTTTAATGAATTTTCTTCAAGTAAAAACCAGTTATCGTCACCTTTTATTTTCGCTTGTAGGCAGAGGGATGAATTAGCAGCATTGTACAGCCGACATTCTTT
>JALSIL010000453.1 GCA_026990095.1 Lysobacterales bacterium | reverse complement strand
GCTACAACAACGGTAACCGTGGCACAAGGCACTAAAAATCATAAGTAGCAACACTATAAGCTCCTTTTTAGGGGCTTTTGCGTTTATTACATCTATCATTACATCAAAATTTTAAGGCTTCAGAAGCACTTATTAGAAGTCTAAACATGGCTTTTAGAAGGAAAAACAAATGACGCATTGCTTTTGCATCACTTTTTACAGTTTTACTGATGAATTTCAAGTATTTTTTGAGATTATAAGCCATTGCTGAAAGGTGCATTACTTTATTTGCTTGCTGTAAGCCAATAGTGTTTATTTTTCTGAGTCCCATAAATTGAGTTAGGGTGCCAAATACAGGTTCAACCGTACTTTGCCGTTTGCCTTTCATATAGCGTCCTTTCTTGCTATTTACTCTGGCTATATTTCGTTGGTATTCTTCGTTATAAAATGTAATGGTAATTCGCTTTTCCTGACTCTTTTTTAGGCATTGAGTTCGTATTGGGCAATCGATACATACGTATTTAGATGCCCGATATTCTTTCTTTTTGTTTTTGTTATGACCTTCGTAAAAAACCTTGGTAAATGGAATCACTTTGTTTTGTGAACAGATAAAACAATCTTGTTCTTTGTGGTAGGTAAATCCTTCTGGACCGCCTTTATAAGTCCCGTGAGGTGGAATAAAACTTTCTAATCCCTGTGCTTCTAAAAAGGCATAATTCTCACCACTACTATATCCTGTATCAGCTACACAATTTCGCCAGATAAGTCCTTGTTTGTGTAATCTTCTTTTTAAACGAATACTAATATCTTGTAGGTATTGATTGTCTCGTTTGTCTGCGTGATAGGCTCTAATGTCGGTAATAACATGATGAGCTGTATCGACACTTAATTGACTCATATAATTAAGTTTTCGTGCCTTACCTGGTTTTACACTAATACGTGCATCGGGGTCGGTGGGACTGTAATGAGTTTTATTAGAAGTATACTTGGAGCATTTATTTCTAGCTCCAGGATGTTGGTCTTGGTCTATCGCCCATCGTTTATTTCTGCTTTTTATTTCCTGTAATTCTTTTGTGCTTGCTGTAATTCCTTGTTGGGGAGTAGGAGCTTTATTTGTTTTAGCCTTTCTTATGGGCGTTTTTTTTTATCCATCGAACTAATGTGGCGAATACTGTGTAAGTGAGCTTCCAAATCCTCTTTAGGAACTTTTAGTTCCAAAGTATCCATAGATGCATTGGCTTTTACTGGAGCTGAATCAATGGCTTGGGTATGACCACTTACCATTCCTCTTTCAACACACATAGTCAGTACCTTGGTAAACACTTGTTCAAATATTGCTTCTGGATACAATTGTCTAGTACGACTGATGGTAGAATGCCAAGGCAAAGGCTCATCAATATCATAACCTAAAAAGAACAGAATATCCAATCGCATACTGCTATGTTGTATTAAATCTCTATCACTAATAATGTTTTCCAAATAACCAACCAAACACAATTTAAAGAAAACAACGGGGTCAATACTTTTTTGACCACTTGCTCCATAGTAATGTTTAGTTATTGGATATAGAAAATCTAAGTCCAATACTGCTTTTAACCTTCGGTAAAAATTACCTTTAGGAATTCGCTCACTTAACTGAAAATTAGCGAATAGTTTTTCCTGATATTCTTTCTTGCCTTGCATACCATGAAAGTACTAATTTTACTACTCTTTTACAACTAATTTTAACTATATTTGAGTGGAATTGTGCAACAGGCACAACGTGTATAATTCATTGCTACTGATTTTCCT
>JALSIL010000452.1 GCA_026990095.1 Lysobacterales bacterium | reverse complement strand
ACTTCTACAGCTGAATTTATTTGAAAAAAGGGACTTGATACCTCTGTTAGAAGGAATTCCGATTAACATAAAAGTATCGAATCCAAATCAAATGACGATATTTTGAAAGTTAACGGGACAGTAGTGAACCCAAATATAACTTTGCAACAAAGAATGGATGGCTTGGCAGAACTCTTAATTCCAACAGGTCAAGTTGACAACCTATTTACTGCCAATCATAATTTAGGTATCCTCAATGCTACTGCAAACCAAGTCTCAGGCTTACTTAATTTGCAATTTGATGCACAACAAGGCTTAGTACCACTGACCTTAAATACCGTCAAACTTAATGCAACGCTTATTGAAAACCCAATCGCCAAAGAAGAAGGTATTTATACCGATGATATAACAGCAATCAATCCCATAATTGTTGGCGGCATGAAAATTGGTGGAATCTTACCCAGTGATGAATTTTTAGGCGTTTTAGATGCACAATACCGCACGTGCACGTGTGCAGGTGTTGATTCCACTCAACCCTTAATAACAACCACTATTTTCTTTGGCACTCTTGTAGTCTCCTGTGCGCAATCAGGTTTAACACCAGAAAATTGCACTGCGGGTTCTTTTTGTGCAAGTGTCAATGACTTTTGCAGTAATGCCATTGGCATTGGCTCAACCTTTGATATAGATGAAAACAATGATGGCGTTAATGATGCTTATTCGGTAGCACTTAGGTATGGTGTTTCTGCCACCTCTGATGGTATAATCTATAGTGATGGCTTTGAATAACTTAGCTTATGACTTTCCAGAAACATAAATTTCGCAGAACCGTATTCTTAATACTCGAACGCGAACACCATTCACGATTTGCAGAATTCATTCATTATTTTTTAATGATGCTGATTATGGTCACTGTTATTGCTGTTATTCTTGAAAGTGATCCCATACTATTTGAAACCCATAAAACCGCTTTTAAAGTTCTTGAAATATTTTCGTTGCTAGTTTTTACTCTCGAATACGTATTGCGTGTATGGGCGAGTGCTGAAGTAAAAAAGTATAATTCCTTCAAAGGACGTTTCAAGTACATGCTCACACCCATGGCTATTATTGATTTATTAGCTGTTTTACCTGTCTGGTTTGGTTTATTTGTTTACCGGGATTTTATGATATTGCGTGGTTTGCGTTTAATCCGAGTCTTTAAATTAACGCGCTATTCACGTTCCATGAACCTTCTTATGTCGGTAATAAAAAAAGAGAGTCCCAACCTCTTTTCTGCCTTTTTTGTTCTCTCTATCCTTATTATTATTGCCGCAACAGGCATGCATATTGTTGAAGCCGAAGAGCAACCCGAACAATTTGGCACGATTCCTCGTGCTATTTGGTGGGCGACGGTTACACTAACTACGGTTGGATACGGTGATGTTGTACCAATCACGGCGGCAGGCAAAGCTTTTGGATGGGTTATATTAATGTCAGGGATTGGCATGGCGGCATTACCTGCTGGTATTATGGCATCGGGCTTCACAAAAGAAATAAACCGACGCAGAGAGCAATTTAAAAATAAAGTTATTCATTTTTTAGCTGATGGCATTCTTGATAAGAAAGAAAGAAGAAAACTCAATAAGCTGGCTCATGACTTGGCCATCGCCCCTGCGGAGGTAGAAAGTATTATTCGTGAAATTAAACACATGCAGTTAAAACTCACTGAATTAGCTTGTCCTCATTGCAATGAGATTATTGAAATAGAACATTATTCGGATCACATTCACATAAAAAATACAAAAAAGCCCTAAAATAAAGG
>JALSIL010000451.1 GCA_026990095.1 Lysobacterales bacterium | reverse complement strand
ATTGAAGGCAAAAATATAAAAGCTAAAGATACGGGTGAGGAAGGGTGTTAAACCAGTTTTTCCACAAAAAAGCCTGACTGATAATCTAATCAGCCAGGCTTTTTTAATTTATATTTACCCCAATGAAAAATTTAGTCTTTTACTCCATAGTAGCGTTGTTCTTTTCGCAATGTTCAAATCCAAAGGACATCAAACATAGCGTTGTTGAAAATTCTAGCTGCACTGCCTGCCATACACTCATGACTGGTTTTGTAGAGGGACATCAGCCCGATAAAATTTCATGTATTTCCTGCCACCTTGGAGATAATACGTCTTTTATCAAAGAAGCGGCTCATAAAAATATGCTTACTATTCCAGGGAATTTGTCAAATGCTACTCAAACTTGTGCCCAATGTCATCCTGGGATAGATAGCAGGGTCAAAAATTCCATTATGAATACAATGAGTGGTATCATTAGCATTGATAAATATGTTTTTAATGAAAATAATGAGCTCGACAAGCTATTTTCCGTTTATCAACTATCGGATAGCACTGCTGCCGATCATCATCTTCGCAATAAATGCGCTTCCTGTCATTTAGGTAATGAAAAAACAAGCCCTGGCCCTATAAGCGAAACATCCAGAGGTGGAGGGTGTACCGCCTGTCATCTTAATTATACTCCATCCGCATTAAAAGATTATGAACAATACATCACATCAGACAAAAAAATACTGCCTAAAATACATCCTTCCTTATCACTCAATATTAGCAATAACCATTGTTTTGGATGCCACAGCCGATCTGGTCGAATATCGACTAATTATGAAGGCTGGCATGAAACCCAGCTTAAAGCCGAAGAAATAACTGATTTTGCTAACTATCGAGTGCTTGAAGACCAACGCGTTTTTGAAAAAAAGACGTCAGATGTTCATCATGATTACGGCTTGTCCTGTATTGATTGTCATGATGCTGAAGATGTGATGGGGGATGGCATTTTATACGCTCATAAGGAAGATGCTGTGCATACGGATTGTCGGGATTGTCATAGTAACAATTATAGTACAATTGATTTTGAAGATTTAAGTACTTCTAATCAAGCGATCATTCGTATGCGCCATTTGGACACAACAGCACAATTTATTTTTAGCAATAGCTCCAATAAAGCACTCATAAATGTGATGGTAGAAGGAGAACAACTTTTTTTAGCAACTAAAAAGGGTACAAAAAAATTACGCCTCTCCCCTACCCCTTCAATATGCACCAAAGCTGTCCATAAAAACGTGAGTTGCAGTGCTTGTCATACCGAATGGGCACCACAATGTATATCCTGTCACACCTCTTATGACGAAACGGAAGATGGCTATGATTTGTTAGATAAAAAATGGGTGATTGGCGATTGGAAAGAAGAGGGCGATCACTTTTTGGCTACCATCCCAACATTGGGTGTTATTGAAAAGGAGGGCGGCAAAACGATAAAAACTTTTTCTCCAGGAATGGTTCTATCGTTAGATAAAAAAGGAGATTCCCAAAGTCATTTTCAACGTTTTTTTGCTCCTGCAAGCGCTCATACCATTTCGAAAAAAGGTAGAAATTGTAAAGATTGTCATTTAAATCCACTCGTGTTGGGTTATGGACGTGGAGAATTGAAATTCAATAAAAATAAGCAATGGACATTCTATCCCGCATTTGAAAATGCACCCGATGGCCTGCCCAAAGATGCCTGGATTCCTTTTTTGAGCAACAACTCCAAATACAAAGCAACTAGAAGTAATGCACGGCCCTTTAATTTACAAGAACAGAAAAACATACTAAAA
>JALSIL010000450.1 GCA_026990095.1 Lysobacterales bacterium | reverse complement strand
TTGTCCATGTGCTTTAGGCTTAGCCACACCTATTTCAATTATGGTTGGAACGGGTCGAGGTGCAACCGAGGGTGTGTTAATCAAAAATGCCGAATCCTTAGAGATTTTAGAAAAAGTCGATACGTTGGTGGTGGATAAAACGGGTACTTTGACCGAAGGAAAGCCTAAACTTACTGAAATTATAGCCGCAGGTGGTTTTGATAGCGAACAAATTCTCAAGTGGGTGGCATCCATAGAAAAGCAAAGCGAACACCCTTTAGCCGAAGCCATTGTTGAAGGTGCTAAAGAACAAAATATCGCAACAATTGAAATAGCAGATTTTCAATCAGTTACTGGCAAAGGCGTGACGGCGATTGTTGATGGCAAACAAATGGCTATCGGCAATACCAAAATGATGAAACAAGCTGGTACGCAAATCACCGACTTCTTTCATCAAGCCGACAAACTACGCGAACAAGGACAAACCGTGATGTTATTTGCTGTTGATGAAAAACCAGCAGGACTTATTTGTGTTGCTGATCCAATAAAAAAATCCACCCCCAATGCCATTGCACAACTGCATAAACAAGGATTAACCGTAGTCATGCTCACAGGCGATAACGCCAAAACTGCACAATCCGTTGCCAGCCAATTGAATATTGATCGCGTCGAAGCCGATGTGATGCCCGATCAAAAAGCGGCCATTGTTAAGCAATTACAAGCCGATGGTAAAATTGTTGCCATGGCTGGTGATGGCATCAATGATGCACCTGCTTTGGCACAATCCCAAGTTGGTATAGCCATGGGAACAGGCACCGATGTGGCAATGGAAAGTGCTGGCGTGACTTTGGTCAAAGGTGATTTGCGTGGCATTGTCAAAGCCATTGGCCTAAGTCGTGCAACCATGAAAAACATCAGGCAGAATCTCTTTTTTGCCTTTATTTACAATGCCATTGGCGTACCCATCGCCGCTGGTGTTCTTTACCCATTTTTTGGTGTCTTACTTTCACCCATGATAGCCGCTGCTGCCATGAGCTTCAGTTCTGTCTCGGTGATAGTCAATGCACTTCGATTAAAAAAAGCGAAAATTACATCGTAACTTATTTATTTACTTTAACTATAGGAAAAAACTATGAAAAACTTTAAAACATTATTAATAACAACGGCAGTTGCCTTAACATTTAACGCCAATGCACATGATCCAAGTATGCACGCCAAAAAAGCCGCCAAACTTGATTGTTCAGGCTATGAAAAAATGGTAGCCAGTGGCACGAAGATGGATATGTCCGATCCTGTCATGCTGGCTATGATGAAAAAATGCAAAAACAAAACAGCCGAACATGATAACGCCGATGGTCAT
This sequence comes from Lysobacterales bacterium, assembly GCA_026990095.1. Lineage (GTDB taxonomy): Bacteria > Pseudomonadota > Gammaproteobacteria > Xanthomonadales > Marinicellaceae > NORP309. Next base: position 11,143 of record JALSIL010000450.1, on the reverse strand, counting down.
CATGATACCGAAAAAGCAGGCGGCAAATGCGGTGACATGAGTGACGGTCATCATGATGCTGATGCCAAGACGGGAGACTCTAAATGCGGCAACATGAGCGATGGTCATCATGACAAAAAAGAAATGAAGTGCGGTAACATGGATTCTAGTACTAAAGGTTCTGATTCAAAATGCGGTAATTAATCACGACTTAGTTGTCATTCTCACTTTTATGAGAGTGACAACTACTTTCTCAAACCAACAGAGGGCAAACTATGAAAACAATTAAAATACTAATGCTTTTGGGCATTCTTGGTATTATCGTCGCAGCAGGAGTGATTTATTCGGGTGTTTATCCCATCGGTGCAGATGTACCACACAACAAATTCACTTATTGGATTTTAGCACAAGCCAGAGAACGCTCAATAAGTCGCGCATCTGCTGACATATCGGTTCCAGATTTAAGCTCTGCTGACATGCTATTATCAGGTGGAGCAGATTACAATGACATGTGTTCGTCTTGTCATTTAAAACCAGGACAAAACGAAAGTGACATGACCATTGGGCTGTATCCAAAATCACCCAACCTATCCTTAGCAGAACATGAGGAGGAACACGGTGACGACGATGAAACAACAGAGGCACAAAAAATGTTTTGGACCATCAAACATGGAATCAAAGCATCAGGTATGCCTGCTTGGGGTAAAACCCATGATGATGACCGTATTTGGGCAATGGTGGCATTTATTAAAAAATTGCCTGAGCTTACAGAAGATCAATATCAAATATTAACAACAAGAAACTAAATACAGGTCAAAACAGGTAAATTAATATGAGAACATTTTCTTTTTTAGGTCCCAATACAGCAGCTTTGACTGTTAGTATGAATGGTTCAACAACAATGTCGGATAACAATACGTTAACTACTTGGTATTTTGGAAATGGATTTAATGACGATCGACTTGTTCCAAGTCCGGTGATTGAATGCATTGAAGGACAACAAGTTAATGTCACACTTACCTCTATGCGAGCACATTCTATTCATTTTCATGGGTTGGACGTTGATCAAGCCAATGATGGAGTAGGGAGCACTTCAGGCTATGTTTCACAATCTCCAACAGGAGGTAATTTGGGACGTGTCGATGGTTATACACGTTTTCCCTCTCCTCATGTTTATACATTTACCGCACCTCATGCGGGTACGTATATGTACCATTGCCACATAGATACTGTTTTGCATATTGAACAAGGCATGGTAGGAACTGTTATTGTTCGACCTCCTAGTGGTTCAACTACTCAAGCGTGGACTGGTGGACCAAGTTTTGATCGAGAACACGTTTGGCATTTACATACTTTTGACAGCTCGTGGCATGGTGAAACAATAAGTGGAGTGGTTACCAATCGTTATCGTCCAGATTACTTTATGCTTAATGGCAAAGATGGTGTTAATGCCATAGATGACACAACTTGTGCCATCACTGCTGACTATGGCACTAAAGTGCTTATTCGAGCTAATAATGTTGGTTATCAACTCGCACTAATAAACCTAGGTGGTATTACTTTCCAAGTCATTGCCAGTGATGGTCGTCCATTACCAACACCATTAAATGTGACAGAATTGTTGGTTACCGCTGGTGAACGCTATGATATTTTATTGACAATACCTGGGGCTTTTGATGGATTTGCTACCATTTCTTATAAAGACATACGTAATCGGGCTACATTAGGAACAGTACAAACTCGGATTAAGGACACATCGAATGATTTTGTCTTTGCAAGTGGTTTTGAGGCAGGAGAATAAGCATGAAAACTCGCAAAACAAACAGTAAAATACAAAATTTTTCTTCCAGTCGTAGAAATTTACTCAAAGCCAGTGCCACAGGTGCTGCGTTATTTTCATTAAGTGGTTTGACACTTTTTTCTCCTCGCGCGCGAGCCGCTACCATAACATATAATTTTGTTGCAGAAAGCTATACAAAAACTATGGTTGATGGTGTTGATATAACTGCATGGCGTTTTAGAGATTTAAATGGTGCAAATTCTGGACCAGGAGAATTATCTGCTGGAATAGTGGCTCAAGAGGGTGATAATATTGTGATAAATCTAACCAATAATCTTAATACATCCATTCAGTTTGATATTCCTGGGCTTGTTGAAAATCAAGGCTTGTTAAATTCTGGGGCTTCTACCACAATTAATTTTGCAGTGCCACAAGCAGGCAGTTATTTATTTCGCGATAATAAAGTTTCAGAATTTGGACAAGCCATGGGTTTAACAGGGCCAATGATTGTTATGCCAAGTGATGGTTCACAAACTGTATACACAGGAGGTCCTGCATTTGATCGGCAATACACTTTAGTCCTTAATGATTTTGATGACCGACTCAATGCAGCCACAGCCAGTGGACAAAGTTATAACCTTGATAATTTTGAGCCGAATTATTATTTTGTTAATGGTTTATCCTACCCAAATACCGCAAGTGATGCCGAGACAAAGGTTGCAATGAGTTTGGGTGAAGACATTGCTATTCGGTTTGTTAATGCAGGTTTATTAACCCATTCAATGCATTTTCATGGGTATCATGTTCGAGTCATTAGTCGAAACCGAGTTCCTGTAACAGATATTATTGATAAAGATACGGTTGTGGTTAACCCCAGCGAGTGTGTGGATATTATTTTACCCGTTAATCAATTAGGTAAATTTCCATTACACACCCATTATATTCCTGCAGTAACGGCTAATGGTGTTTATGTTAACCCTTATGGTGGATCACTATTAATAATGGAAGCCACTTAAGGAACCCCTTGGAAATATATGATAAATATACCTATTTTATGTCACTTGTAAGAAGTGTGTGAACTAAAGAGATTCAAAACCATTAATAAAAATAATGTCAGGTAGCGTCGCAGAGATTTCCATAGCTCCCAAGTCATTCGTCGACAAACGATTTTTTCTCTTTTGATGAGGCATATATTCATAATTAACTGGATTTGCAGGTGGTAAAAGTATTTGAGCATTGCCAATTACTAGTGGTGTATTAACCGTCTGTAATAAGGGGGTAAGTGGGGCAGGTGAGTTGGTACCATCAATTAAATTAGTCAAACCGTTCAAAGTAGGCTCATTATTTGGATCATTGTAGTAGCAATTGGCTAAACTATCACTTTGATTATAATTACTAATCCAATTGACTCCAAAGTTAACTGTTCCACCGTTATTTGACATACAAAAATACGCAGGGTCTTGTCCTATAACTTCACTACGGAAATAGATAATATTATTGAAGACTTCAATTGTTTCATTTGATACTGGAGACCCATCAAAGTCATTACGCATATCAAAAAGTCGAAAACGCCAACCATCACTTAAGTTTTGCTGGATGGAAATTGAATTGTGATAAAAATAAAGAGTACCTTCCCTAGCAAGTGCAATATCGTTATCCCAGCCATAGTGAACTATATTTCCTGCATCAGTCATGCTGCCAATATGGTCAAAAAAGTTACCATAAACAAAAGTCTGGCGATACATATCTTCAGCCTCTTGAACTTTTTGTAATCTATTTGGGTCAATACTAGGACAGTTATTGACATCGATACAGCCTAGTTCTGCCAAATATTCGCTAACAATATACTATGCACTGGCATCTTCAACCTCTACTAAATCAAGAAAGCGAGCATTGCTCCCAGCATCAAACCAGTTGTAACGAATAACCGAGCCCGCAACCCTTTCCTTTAAAGTGACAGCCTGTGACCCTGTTGCCATAGGTCCAAAACGGTTGTATTGATAAGTTGCTCCTATGGCTTGAATATACAAACCATGATGCAGATAGCTACCACTTTGACCATGATTGTGAATATAATTGCCTTCAATAAGAATATTTCTGGTTAAACTTTCTTCGTTGTATCCTTGTGACATTGTGAATATCCCGCTACCACAGTTTTCAATTTCATTATCTCGAATAGTGATATTGTCTCCAGCTTGTACTCTGATGCAGGCGGCTCCATTTTCATAGGTACTGCTGTTGCCATTGACTCTAGTGTAACTGAAAGTGTTTTTAGCATTTTTTATATGCAAACCATCAATTGTGATGTTGTTGACCTTGGTTGTAAAGTCATTGTTATAAATCATAATCAATGCCAAACCTTCCATAGGAGCATAAGTTCCATACGCAGCACTATCATCGGGGTCATTTGTTGCACCATCCCCATCTAAAATTGGTCTTTCGCCATTTGTTCCAGCGACTCCGCAAATTCTAATAGGATTTAGTTCAGTGCCACTGGTGCTAATTATAATTTTTTCCTTATATGGTGATGGTTGGTAATGAATGCGCACCGTATCCCCAGCACCTAGGCTACTCCAGGGAACATCAGAAATATTTGCAAATGTTTGCCCCGGTCCTACTGGATAATCGACCCCACTACCTGCGATACAAGGGATATTTAGATTCGAAGAGTTAGCAAGAACGCTGAAAGTTACGATAAATATCATTAGGTTGAGTATTATAACTTTGATTATAGTCATTTAATCTTATACCTCATATCATAAAATTAATACTCCTGTAGTTTACTATATATTACAAAGGATTAAAAGGGAAAACCATTTAAACCTATTGGGTATTAAAAGGAGAGGAGTATGGCAACGACTCGGCGAAATTTAATATCATTGCAAGGCTCGACGTTTACCCACTATTACTTGTGATGCTTTCGATGTATTTATGCGGCGATGTCAAGCCATTATCATGTGGTATTTTTTATGGATAAACAATAAACCAAAAATTCGCATAGGTGAGAAGTGCTTAGGTGTAAAATGTAGAGGAACTGTGAATAACCTAAAAAAATACATGTTTTTATTTACTGTTAGTATATACTCCACGCCATTAATCACGATAACATAACAATGAATGATATGAGCTTTTCACAATTACATCTTTCCAAGCTGGTTTTAGATAATTTAGCCGAGTTGGCTTATGAGAAAATGACTGCTATTCAAGCACAAAGCTTACCGCATGTGTTGCAAAATAAAGATGTCATTGCTCAAGCCAAGACCGGTAGTGGAAAAACAGCGGCTTTTGGGATTGGTTTACTGAATAAAATTGAGCTAAAAAATTACAGCGTACAGGCGCTGGTCTTATGCCCAACACGCGAGTTGGCTGATCAGGTGACAAAAGACTTGCGTCGTTTAGCACGTTTTACTGAAAATATAAAGATAATCACTTTATGTGGTGGTGTTGCAATAGGATCCCAAATTAAATCCTTGTCTCATCCTGCGCACATTGTGGTCGGTACGCCTGGGCGAATTTTAAAGCATTTAGATAAAAATTATATGCGCATAGATGGGCTCAAAACATTGGTTTTGGATGAAGCCGATAGAATGTTAGACATGGGGTTTGTGGAAGACATTCAAAAAATCATTGAGTTTGCACCCAATAAACGGCAAACCCTATTGTTTTCAGCAACCTATACTGATGAAGTGCGTTCATTAAGCAAGAGCATACAAAAAAGTGCGGTGACTGTTGCGACCATTGATACCGAAAGCCCTAATAAAATTACAGAAATGTTTTATGAATCTGCAGCTGATTTAAATCTTTCCCATTTGGTTAATATAATTGCTAAAGAAGAGCCTAAAAATGTTCTTGTGTTTGCAAACACCAAAATTGATGCCAAAGAAGTGGCAAGACACTTAAGAAATAATGGCATTGAAGCAGCAGCCTTGCATGGAGATTTGGAACAGTACCAACGCAATGATGTGTTGGTTAAATTCACCAATGGTACTTTGCCCGTGTTAGTGGCAACCGATGTCGCGGCCCGCGGTTTGGATATTAAAGAGTTGTCCTTGGTGATTAATTATGGGCTGCCATTTGAACACAATGTTTATACACACAGAATAGGGCGTACAGGTCGTGCTGGCAGTACAGGCATTGCGGTAACTTTGTATTGGGGGAAACAAGCTTTTAAAGCCAAAAAAATGCAAAATTCATCACGCCAATTTGATAAAGCCTCAACATTGCCTAAAGCCAATGGTTATATCCTTAAAGCCCAAAATGGAACCATTGTTATAGAAGCAGGCAAGCGTAACAAGTTACGCCCTGGTGACATTTTAGGGGCTCTTACAGGAGATGTCGGACTCAACGGCAAACAAATTGGCAAAATAAGTATCTACGACAAACAAAGTTATGTCGCTATAGAGCGTGGTCTTATTAATAAAGCCATAAAAGGTCTGAAACAGTCAGGATTAAAAGGCAAAAGGTTTTCTGTTTGGATTATGAAATAACTCTATTTTGTATGATAGAGCCTTGCCCATCGGTTGTGTTTTGTAGTCCCAATAATCAATCCGTTCTAAATTCGGTGGGCATGGCCTCACCCTACGAGAATTTTTTCATTGTGCCGCCGTGTTGCTGTGCGAGTTAAATCATTTTTTGTGGCAATCGATTAATGCTAAAAATGGTGGGTAAGTCCATCTTATGGGTTTTTAATAACTTTTTTACACGTTCCTTGGTTTATACAAAATTCTCTTATTGCTTTATGGGCAAAAAAAAGTCAAAATATCAGCCATTAGATAACTGCAAAATAGCATGATTGATTACAAAGATTTAGCCGCTAAAGGTGTGCAAAAACTAAGTCCTTATATACCGGGCAAACCTATTTCTGAATTGGAGCGTGAGATGGGGATTTCAAATATTATTAAATTGGCATCCAATGAAAACCCATTGGGTTCTAGCCCTTTGGCAATAGAAGCTGTTCGTGAGGTTTTGGGTGAGATTGAATTGTATCCAGATGGTAATGGCTTTGCACTAAAAAAAGCCTTGGCAAGCAAACACAATATCGGTATGGATTGCATTACTTTGGGTAATGGCTCTAATGATGTTTTGGTTTTATTGGCTGAAGCTTTCTTATTACCTGAGTTAAATGGTGTCTATTCGCAGTATTCTTTTGCGGTTTACCCCATTGCCATTCAAGCGGTTGGGGCAGTGCATAAACAGATTCCTGCTTTGAGTTGGGAGACTGATTCGCCACTTGGTCATGATTTGGATGCGATGTTGGCAGCGATTGATGATAAAACGCGTATTGTCTTTATTGCTAACCCAAACAACCCAACAGGTAACCACTTGTCTGAAAAAGAATTAAAAGGCTTTATTGCACAGGTTCCAGAAGAGGTGATTGTGGTGGTTGATGAGGCGTATTTGGAATATTCCAACGCCGATGAACAAGTCGATGCCAGTCAATGGTTAAATGAGTTTTCAAACCTTGTGGTTACACGGACCTTTTCTAAGGCTTATGGGTTAGCTGGTTTACGAGTAGGCTATGCATTAAGCAATCCTGATATTGCTAATGTTATCAATCGTATAAGACAACCTTTTAATGTAAACTCTCTTGCCTTGGTTGCGGCTGAGCATGCCATTGGTGATAAAGATTTTTTAGCAAAATCCTTACAAGAGAATGCCCAAGGATTAAAAATACTCGCACAAACGTGTAATAACTTGAACTTGCGTTTTGTGCCATCCAAAGGTAATTTTCTATTAATTGACTTTCAGCAAGATGCCGCACCCATTTATACCGAATTGTTAAAACGAGGCATTATAACCAGACCAGTTGCTAATTATGGGTTGCCTAATGCCTTGCGAATAACAATAGGCACACAAGAACAAATGAAAAGATTGGATAATGCCATGGAGCAGGTTTGTGGCTAAAATTAAAAATACGCTTACTTCAACTCGGGTTGAACATTTAACTATCACTCAATCCGTCCGAGTACCAGGAGATAAATCCATTTCGCACCGCTCAATGATTTTGGGTGGTATTGCTGATGGGTTGACGCAGGTTACGGGTTTTTTGCAATCTGCTGATTGTTTGGCTACGATGAAGGCCATGCAGTCCATGGGCGTTAAAATTGAAAAACATAATGGTAAACACCTTGTGTATGGTGTAGGAAAGTACGGTTTGAAAGCTCCTTCTGGTGGCATAATTGATTGCGGTAATTCAGGCACAGGCATGCGATTGCTTTCTGGAGTATTGGCGGCTCAAAACTTTGATTCTACCATTACCGGCGATGCATCGCTTAATTCCCGCCCCATGACTCGGATAACCATGCCTTTAGCGATGATGGGTGCAAATGTTCAGGCAACTCAAGCAGGCACTGCACCGATGAAATTTAGTGCAGTTGAGCATTTGAAAGCAATAAATTACCAATCACCGGTTGCCAGTGCACAAGTGAAATCCTGTATTTTGTTAGCGGGATTGTACGCACAAGGAAAGGTAAGTCTCACTGAGCCTAAATTGTCCAGAGATCACACCGAGAATATGCTACGTGGTTTTGGTTGTGAACTGCAGTCCAACGACTTAACCGTTACCATGCAAGGCGGACAAAGTTTAACCGCAACCGATGTTGTTGTGCCAGCTGATATTTCTTCGGCGGCTTTTTTTATGGTTTTGGCGTGTTTACTGCCAAATTCGCAAATAACCTTTAAAGACTTATGCGTTAATCCATCCCGAACAGGTGTTATAAGTATTCTAAAATTAATGGGTGCCGATATACAGTTCACCAATCAAAGCACCAATGCTGGAGAAAAAATCGCCGATGTTGTGGTTAAATCATCGCAATTAACAGGCATCGATATTCCACACGAATACGTAGCTTCGGCTATTGATGAATTTCCCATTCTTTTTATTGCAGCGGCACTTGCTCAAGGAGAAACACGCTTAACAGGTGCTATGGAACTTCGCAAAAAAGAAAGCGATAGAATAACCGCAATGGCGCAAGGCATGACAAGATTAGGTATTAAATGCCACGAATTAGAAGATGGCATTGTCATTCAAGGCGGCTCAACTTTAACGGGTGGAATTGTTGATAGTGATGATGACCACCGCATTGCTATGAGTTTTCTCATTGCAGGACAATTTGCCAATGGTGTGATTGAAGTCAAAAATTGTGAAAATATTATGACCTCTTTTCCTAACTTTATAACAATTTGTCAGGATTTAGGTTTAGCTATTAAGTAAATATAGTGCATTTTGTGTTGTATTTAACGCAGCCTTAATGTTGTTTGTTTTATAATACCTTTTGTAACTTTTTAGGCAGTTAGTCGTCAATAAGAGGCTATTGTTAAATCTATTGAGGTATTTCATGAAATTACTATTACTATTACTATTACTATTACTATTTATTAGCATTAATGTGTGGGCAGTAAGTGACGAGGCAATTGAAACGGCTTTTGATACTAATGACACGACAGCAGTTGAGAAACTTGTCAAACAAATAAACAATGAAGATGATAATTACAATAAGCGTGATTATTATCTAGCTCGGGTTTATTTTCGAAAAAATGAATTGGAGGAGGCAGAAGAGTACCTAGAAAAAGCCTTAAAAGCCTATCCACATGCAGAGACATACAACTTAGCAGGCGGAATCTATGGAACACAAGCGGGTCAAGCCAGTATTTTTTCTAAACTTGGTTATGCCAAAAAGTCTAAAAAATACCTACAAAAAGCCTATGAAGCAGATCCAACAAATGTCGGTTATATCAGTGGATTAATTCAATTTAATATACAAGCACCTGGCATTGCTGGTGGAGATATGGATGCCGTTGAACCACTGTTAATGCAAATGGAAAAGTATAATAAAAAACAAGCCATAATCTTGCGTACTCAATATTTAATAGAAGAAGAGGGCGAAGAAACTGCATTGAAATATTTGGATGAGGAAATCAGTAATAACCCTTCAAATGTTGGACTGGTCTATTCAAAAGGATTTTTGTTACAGAGTATGGAAGAGAATGGCAAAGCAGTAATAGAATACAATAAAGCCATTGCACAAGAAACAAAAAATGAATCAGATATAAAAGCCCATTATGACGCTTTGTATCAACTAGGTCGTTTGGCATCAATAGAAAAGAAATGGTTGGAAGAGGGTAAGCAGGCATTAGTAGAATTTATTAAACATGAAAAAGTTGCTGGAACGCCACCAAAATCTTGGGCAAATTACCGTTTAGGCTTGATTTATAAAGCACTCAAACAAAATAAACTAGCACAACAATCATTTAATGCCTCATTGGCTTTAAATCCTGATAAAGAATTGAAAAAGAGAATCAAAAAAGCCATGCCTTGATTATTCAGAAATACATGTAAGTTTGGTTTTAAATGCCTCGATTATCAAATAGTACTAAATTGTTTGGTGGAACCAAACCTACAATATTAACCCCATGGTATTATACCGCTGGGTTAATATTATCGGATTATCACCGAACAATTCTGATAATGTTAATGATTGGAATCATCAATAATTATAAATCAATCAACATGCCTTCATAAGCAAAATTATAGCCTTTTTCTTTCACTTCTTTTTGTGCATCACTGTCTTTTTGCAATAAGGGGTTACTGTGGTTAAAGTGAATAAATATTATTTTATTTTTGTCATTTGTGGGCATTTTATCGAATAATTTCATGCTTTCTTCTACAAAAGGGTGTGGAATTTCACTCATGTCACGGTTTGGGATTTCTGCATTGTTGTAAAAGGTTGCATCAAGTAGAGCGTAATCTACTTTCTTAATTTCTTCAACAATGCTTAAATCCCATTTATCCCATTTGTTTATATCTGGAATAAAAAGAGCGGTTTTATTTGGACCTTTTATTTTGAATCCAACGGTTTCTGAAAACTCATCGCGGTGAGGTACAATCAGTGGAGTGATAGAAAGATTATCGCTTAGTTTAACCGCTTGTTGGCTTTGTAAAGGTTGTAGAATAATATTTTTTAGCGTAACTAACTGACTCCAAGGACCATTATTAATCAGGAATTCGGTCATTTTAGGCATGGCATAGACGTTTATGTTTTTTGTGCCTGCTGCTTCTCGACCAAAGTGCATTAAACCCGTGTAATGACCGATGTGTGCGTGGGTTAGAAATATCCCCCCAAATTTATAGTCGTTGTTAATGAACTGGTGTAAATTGTACATTTGTTGGCGAATATCTGGAGTGGCTTCTATTAAATATTTCTTTTTGGTTTGGTTATCAACAATACCTAAAGAAACCGCCATTTTTTTAAGCTGAATATTTTCCCACGCAGGCATGCAATGCGATTTATAACAATTAAGCTGTGGGTAACCCGCATCTTGAGCAATGCCTAAGACAAGTAGTTTAGTCTCTGCATTCTCTTGGGCATGGCTCAAAAAACAGAC
>JALSIL010000449.1 GCA_026990095.1 Lysobacterales bacterium | reverse complement strand
CCTCTGGGTCATCTTCATCGGCAATTTTCATCAATAGTTTAACAAACCACGTGCCAATATTGATATTGACCTCTGGTTTTGTTCCCAATTCATTACGGATTTCACTGATAAATGATTGGGCATTGGCTGCTGTGATGGTAAAGATTAATAATAAAGTTATAAGTAGTTTTTTCATATTTTTTCTCTGTTTGTTAATTTAACTTGATAACGGTCAAGTATTTATTTTGTTACTTATGATTTGGAATTATTTTTGTTTTTTGTTAGAATCCAAGTAAATAGAGGGTTAATTTATGTCAGAGAACTTAGGTATTACAAAAAAAGATGAGAAAAAAGACAAGGAGTATATCAAACCAATGGTCGCTCCAGTGCGAACGGTTGGTATGGATGCACCATTACGTTGGTTGAAAAAAGGCTTTGCAGACTTTAAAAAAGTCAAAAAATTGAGCTTGACTTATGGTATTGTGATGATGTTTATTAGCATTATTGTGACTTATGTTGCCTACAGTGCTGGTTCAATTGTTTTATCGATTGCCATGATTGCAGGATTTTTCTTCATTGGCCCTGCTATTGGTATTGGTCTTTATTCCATGAGTAGACAACTTGAAAATGGTGTAACTCCAGAGTTTTTACGTTGTTTAAAAGAAGGCAAGAAAAACTTAAGTGATGAACTGGTTTTGTCTTTTGTTTTCCTCATCGTGTTTCTTATTTGGGCACGTTCTGCCAGTATGGTACATATTTTCTTTCCTTCTATTTCTCATATGGAGTTTATGGATTGGGTTAAATTTTTGAGTATTGGCTCGGCAGTTGGAGCAATTTTTGCGACTATTATTTTTACCTTTGGTGCTTTTTCTATTCCCATGTTAATGGATAGAAAGGTCGATGCCATTACTGCGATACTGACCTCAATAAGTGCGGTCTTACGAAATAAAATAGTGATGATTTATTGGGGTGTTTTGATTGTCATCTTAATCTTGGTTGGTATCGCAACAGCTTTTGTCGGTTTTGCTGTTTTATTGCCCATTGTAGGACACGCCAGTTGGCATGCCTACCGTGAAGTGGTTGATGCTGATGCGTGGGAATTAGGGCCTGGGTTAGGTAGAGATGAAGAAGAGTAAATTAACGCAAGCTCTCTATAAATTCATAAACTGCTTGTGCATGTCCTTTGACTCTTAAATTTCGCCATTCTTTGATTAAAATACCTTTTGGGTCAATAATAAAAGTCGAACGCACAATGCCCATATAAGTTCTGCCGTAATTCTTCTTTTCTTGAATAACACCAAAATAATTGCACACTTCTTGGGATTCATCAGCGATTAAATCAAAAGTGAAATTGTATTTGGCTTTAAAATTTTCTTGGCGTTTGAGGGTGTCTTTTGAGGCACCTAATATTTGCGTGTTTTTATCAGAAAATTGTGGCTGCAATTCGGTAAAATCGCAGCTTTCAGTGGTGCAACCTGGTGTGCTTGCTTTGGGGTAAAAGTATAAAACAAGATATTTTCCCAAAAAATCGGATAGTTTTGCTTGTTTGTTACCCGTGAGTAAAATATCGAAATCTTTAATTTTTTCACCAATCTTAATCATTTCTTAACTCGAATTATTATAAAATGCTAACATTATCTTATTTGAAGAACAATGTCCAATTTAACTGCAAAAGATTTAAACGGTTGCTTGACTGCACTGGTAACACCAATGAAAAGCCAAGGTCAAATTCATTTTGAACACTGGAAAAACCTGTTGCGAAAACAAATTGCGGCAAAAGTTAAAGCGGTTGTTGTGGCTGGTACAACAGGAGAATC
>JALSIL010000448.1 GCA_026990095.1 Lysobacterales bacterium | reverse complement strand
TTGAGCAAAATTTTGACCATGGCTTTGTTGTCAGATGTTGCAACTTTTGCTGCAACGCTCCATCTGCCCATCATGTCTAAAAAGGAGGTTGAACTGCGTGATTTTTTTACGTATCTTCCGCGTTGTGCTGGTGATAGGGAGAATAATCGCAAAGCACTGACGCCATCGCAATAGATTGCTCCGAGTTTGATGAGGTGAATCAGGGTGTTTTCGATTTCCAGCAACATGCAGTTGAGTTGCTTTTGCATGTCGCTGGCGTACATGGCTCCATGTGTTTGGATTAATTCGATTATTTTTTGTCCTTGAGCGGTCAGTTGTTCAGGTAGATATTCGGCTGTAGGGAATAATTCAATATTTTGCCTTTGCAAAAAAGTGATGGGTGTGTTTTTTATGCTGGCGATGCCGTTGTTGCTGATTTGCGTGTTTGCGGTGATGCGTTTGAAGATAAATTGCCCTGAATAACAGAGTTGATCGAGCATAAAGCTTTGGTAATCTTTCACCCGTGGTTTGAGCAAATGTTCTTCCCAAATGTTTGCAGGGGCTGAAAAGCCTTCGAGCAGTTTTAATACCTCGATTAAACCATCCATGCCTTGGTGGTTGGCAAAATGTTTGTGGATTAATTTTTGTTGGTAAGTTTTTGGTGAAATTAACTCATGTGCGTTGCGTTTTTTGTAATGCGATTGTTTGCGGATGCGTGCCAAGATATGGCGTTCGCACCAGTATTCTTTTTTGTCTTCGTATTCATCTTCTCTAATGACTTTGAACACTTTGCCTTGGGTTTCCAGCAATAATAAAGCCTGCAACAAACTACTGGCTGATACCATGAGGATTTCTTTTAAAGCCTCAAAAGCGGTGAAACCGATGGTTTCGAGCTTCATAAAGGTAAGCTTGGCGAGGTTTGGGGTGTAGTTTTGTTCGTCTATTTTTTGGTAGATGGATTGTATGAGTTTTTTGTTTTCGGTTGTGAAGTAGATGTTATTTGAACCTTCGTCATTGCGAGGAAGGGACGACCGTGGCAATCTGTTGGTTTTATCGTAATGTTCGGGAGATTGCCACGCTCCACTCGCAATGACGGCTATCTTTTTGTCTTTTAACAATGGTTTTAAATCGTCTTTATTTTCTATTTCTTCCTCTAACATAAATCCAGCAAAATGTATTGCTTCGTGCAATTCATCGGCATTGCGTTTGAAGGGTATGACAGTTGAATTAATTGATTGAATAACGGTTTTATTTAAATTCTGTGAGGGATAGGATGCCAGTGTATCGCTTAATTTTTTGCTACGAACGGCATTGGTGCGGCGTTCTTCGGCGGGTGCATCGTCTAAAAAGGCGTAGTTGCGGGCGTTGATTATGGCAAGTGAAGCCGGCGATGGTGTGTTGGCATCTACAAAACTGACCTTTACTTTGTTATCCTTAATGTCTTGCAATAATTGTTTCAGACCATCAATATCCATCAAAACGCGTATGCAATCGTGTATCGCTTGGGTGACCAAGGGATGGTCGGGGATTTCACGGTCGCCTGCGAGGTTTTCAGGGCAGGCGATTTGATCGGGAAATAATTGTGCAATCAAATCCTCAGCATTGCTGCGTTGAAATTGGGCTGGCACGCGTTTGCCACCGTTTCTGCGTCTGATGGCTAATGCTATGGTGGCATTCCAACGCCATTGGCTTTCAAACATCGGTCGATCGAGCAAGGCCTGGATAAGGGTGTATTCGACCGTTTGTGGGGTGATGTAATTGATAATCGTGCTTAAATCAAAACTGTGGCTTTCGCTCAATGATAAAATCAAGGTGTTTTCATCG
>JALSIL010000447.1 GCA_026990095.1 Lysobacterales bacterium | reverse complement strand
CATGAAACGAAGAAAATGGATTGAGGGAATATGGAATGAATCCCAGAATTTTAGCTGGCCTTTTGTGCCAACCTAATTCTCTAATGACAATTCCGGGTTAAAAATATTCTACGAGACAATTTAAAACTGATTTTGATATTGGAATTTATACTTAACTTTCATCAATTCAGTTTATTGGCAGAAATGTTCATTTTACCAATACTAGCTTTTCTTACAATGCTCCAGGTAGTTGCTGAAAGAGAAGAAAAAACGAAAATTGTTAAAACCACAATTGACTGGATATTTTTAATTGTCGCAATGATATTCATAATAAATTCTATTCGGGATATTACAAATGACATTACCGGATTTGCAAATTATTCAAATCTTAAATCATTCATACTACCAATGATACTTTCAATCTCATTTATACCTTTCGCATATTTGCTTTCTGTGTTCATGAATTATGAAATGCTTTTCGTTAGGCTTGGATTTTACCTAAAGAATAAAAAAGACTTACGATATGCAAAACTCAGAACCTTACAAAAATGCGGAATAAAAATATCAAAGATTAGAACACTATCTCCCAAAATTAATAGTTTGTACAATGGTTCAACCCGAGAAGATATTAAAAACATAATTTCATAAATTATTCAATAGAGAATGGCACTTTTTAAAATAGAAAATAACGAGCAACTTGAAAGCATAAAAGAACAGCCTTTCAAACTTGAAAGAGAAATACAATCGCTTACAGAGAAAAACCTTAAATCAATATTCGGGCTTGATTTTGTGAAATCTGAATTTAGCCTAAATAACTTTCGAATTGATACTTTAGCTTTCGATAAAGACGCAAGAACATTTGTGATAATCGAATACAAGCGGGATAAGAATTTTAGTGTAATTGATCAAGGTTATGCTTATTTGTCGTTAATGCTTAATAACAAAGCTGACTTCATTCTTGAATACAATGAAAATTCAAAAAAGACACTAAAACGAAATGATATTGATTGGTCGCAATCGAGAGTAATTTTTATTTCTCCCTCATTTACAACTTATCAAAAAGAAGCAATAAATTTCAAAGACTTACCAATTGAGCTTTGGGAAATAAAACGTTACAATAACCAGACAGTCATTTACAATCAATTCAAAACCTCTGGTGCTAAAGAAAGTGTCAAAACAATTAGCCGACAAGATGAAGCTATTGAAAAAGTAACCAAAGAGATAAAAGTTTATACCGAAGATGAACATTTAAACAAAGCAACTGAAGAAACAAAAGAACTTTACGAGACTTTAAAAAATGCAATTCTTAATCTTGATGAATTAGAAGTTAAACCAAAGAAAAAATATATTGCTTTTGTGTCAGGCTCAAACGTAGTTGATATTCATATTCAGAAAAATGCCTTAAAAATATGGCTCAATCTTCAACAAGGTGACCTTGATGATCCGAAAGAATTGGCGAGAGATGTTTCTTCAATTGGACATTGGGGAAATGGAGACTATGAAATTGTAATACGAACAGATGAAGAATTGGAATATATCTTAAGTCTGATAAAGCAATCACTGAATAAGAATAAAAAATAACGTGGGCTAACATTGTGTATAAGCAATGGCGGGCAAGGTGCTAAAAATGAAATTAATATGAATATAATAAACGGCAGAGCAAAAATGAACAGAATTACGAAAAAATCCGCCACTGCTCATACACTTGACCGTTAGTAGCCATGCTCGTCAAGCCCGGGTAGTTTATGGTGGACAGGGATGCAGGTAAAACCAGCCTTTTTGGACCGATAGACAGGCCGGTGGTAAGGCAGTTTGCTTTCATATC
>JALSIL010000446.1 GCA_026990095.1 Lysobacterales bacterium | reverse complement strand
AAAATTTAGATAAATATTGGAATAAAGTAAAAATATTAGAGAAATCTAATATAATGAAAGATTAGAGTTGTAATTTGGTCTAATAGACCATACTTACACCTCAATAAATTTAAATACATTATGGAGAACATATAATGAGCGAAAATATTACTTACGCAACAGACGACAGTTTTGAAACCGATATTAATTCAGAAGTGCCTGTATTGGTGGATTATTGGGCAGAATGGTGCGGACCTTGCCGCATGATTGCACCGATTATTGATGAAGTTGCCGAAGAAATGAAAGACCAAGTTAAGGTTGTTAAAGTCGATACAGAAGCATGCAGAAATACAGCAATTAAAATGGGTATCCGAGGGATTCCTACTTTGATGGTATTCAAAGGTGGCGAAGTGGTTGATCAGCATGTTGGTGCATTATCAAAAGGACAACTGGTCGAGATGTTAAATAAACATACTGCCTAACAGGCTTAACAGACTGTGAAAGTATTCTGATGACGAGTAAAAATGGTCTAAATTTCGCTACTTTTCGTTGAAAAACTTGGAATTAGCCAGCTAGTCACGGCGTTTTTCGCCTCACACGCAAATTTTATCCTCATTTTTCTTTCGCCCCATAATACTTTCACAGTCTGTTAAGTTGTGATTAAGAATAATTGGCATTCATTGCAATGAATGCCAATTATTTTCTCAATATTGAATAAAACCTCTAGTTTTTCACCCCTTCTTCAAAAAAGAGTTGCTCACCTGCTTTTATCGTGATAACTTAGCAGTCATCAAATAAGAGCTGGCTTAGTGCGAGTTTCTAATTCCTCGTTTTAAAATAAAAACTGAACAAAATCAAACTATTAAAATTACTTTAATTTCAATTCCTATTATCAAAAAATCAATCAAAATCTATGAATTTAACAGAACTTAAGCAGTACTCTACGCAAAAATTAACAGAAATTGCAGTAGAGGCAGGTATCGAACTTCGAGCAAGAATCCGCAAACAGGATCTTATTTTTCACATATTAAAGAAACACGCTAAAAAAGGTGAAGACATTTATGGTGGTGGAGTATTAGAGGTTTTACCTGATGGTTTTGGGTTTTTGCGTTCCCCAGAAGGCAGTTATTTGGCAGGTCCAGATGATATTTATGTTTCACCAAGTCAAATTAGGCGTTTTGGTTTAAGAACAGGCGATACCATAGAAGGAAAAATTAGACCACCAAAAGATTCTGAGCGTTACTTTGCCATGCTCAAAATAAAAACAATAAACTATGAGGCACCAGAAAATACCCGTGGCAAGATATTATTTGAAAACTTAACCCCTTTATTTGCACAAGACCAATTGATTATGGAGCGTGGTAATGGTTCAAAAGAAGATTTAACGGCTCGAATTATTGATTTAATTTCACCTATCGGTAAAGGTCAACGTGGGTTAATCGTTTCACCACCAAAGGCAGGTAAAACCTTAATGATGCAAAACATCGCAACCAATATCGCCATTAATAATCCCGATGCGAAATTATTTGTATTGCTGATTGATGAACGTCCAGAAGAAGTCACCGAGATGCAACGCATGGTGCGTGGCGAAGTAATCGCCTCAACCTTTGATGAGCCGGCTTCACGACATGTACAAGTGGCTGAGATGGTCATCGAACGTGCCAAACGTTTGGTTGAGCACAAACAAGATGTCATTATTTTACTAGATTCCATCACCCGTCTTGCCCGTGCCTATAATACTGTTGCTCCATCCTCAGGCAAAGTTCTAACCGGAGGTGTTGATGCTAATGCTTTACAAAGACCTAAACGTTTTTTTGGTGCAGCA
>JALSIL010000445.1 GCA_026990095.1 Lysobacterales bacterium | reverse complement strand
ACATTGTGGCAACCCAATGGCCATCATTGCGTTTATTCCCCCTGCCTGGCGAGCGGGTTAACGCAATAAAGCATTTTTCACTGTCATGCATTAATAGAGGAGAAAACGAAAAGTGACTGAATAAGTGGCTTTAAAAATCGCCTGATCAGGGCGAGGGATACGCTTGCTTAAGATTCAGCGCCATCCACAAGGATGGCATCATTCTTCAAAATCAAAAACCCGATATTTGCTATAGATAAGTGCAAACAAACAACGGGGCGGGCTTGTTCAACCAGATGATAAAGTCGCGGCTTAGCCGCGCGACTTATCCTTGTTTGTTAGCTTTGTTTATTTCTAACCATGAATGCATTCTAAATCACAAGATTCATAAAATAATGTGCTCTTGCATTTAAAACAATAATAATAATTTGTTTTTTCGCTATTATTAAAATGAATATATCCTCTTCGAGCACGATCAATTTTCCAAGTGCCTTTTTTACCTGTTTCTGTTGTAAAAATACCATTTGTGTAGCAATTCGATGCTGTTAAATCATGCGCATACTCTCTTGATGTTGCGGATCGTGCTTGTTTGAAAAAAGAAATAATTTCAGATTTTTTTAAAATAAAGGTTTTGCAAAATTCGACTGTTTCGTTAGAGCTAATGTAACCAGAATATGAGCCATTATTATCAATATGAATAACTTTAAATTCAAGTGGTGGCAATTTTTGGGTTGTATTACTTGTGATTGAGCACCCTGTTACCAATGTAATAACAAATAATAATGTATATTTTACCATGATGCTGTCGCTGCCTCCGTTTTATTTTTGTAAGAAACGGTAGGATGACGAAATATTTCAGATAAAGGTACTTTGAGAGAGAATCTTAATTCCTGTATAAGCCATTTAAGCGAGTTACTTTGTTCTTCAGTTAGTTTTTCATATGTTCTTTTATCAGGATCTGGTTCATTAGCAGGTAGAGCTTGCCCAACAATTTCAATACCTATGCTATCTTGATTTGAAGGGAACCTAAATGGAACGCTTTTTACTATTTCTCTGCGGTGTGTAGCCGAAGGTGAAAATTTCTTTAACTGTTGAAGTTCTGTTGGAGTGCATCTCATTTCTACAAGGCATCGAGGTTTTAGCTTCCCGACATGCCATGTTTGTTTTATTAACGAGGCAGTTTGGTAAATTGTGCCATCTTTGTCGATTAAAAAATGTGCCCCCGATTTTCCAGATTTATAACTTTCTAATGCCGATTTTGCGGTTGAACCATCTGTTTGGTGAACTATAATTCCTTCAATCTTTTTCATTGGCTTTTTTTCTATTGCCATAACAATATTTAATTTAATTCTCTCGTGTGTTACCTTTCCATTCATGTCTATTAAAAACATTATTATCTCCTTTATTTATTAACCTAACGCCTTGCTCAGCGGCAATTCAAAGTGGCGCGTTTTTGCGTATGCAAAACAAGTGCCGCTTTGAATTGTCCGCTGGAGCTATTTGTTGGACGAAGCCGCTACGCGGCAGAAAAACAACGTCGCCCAAAAAATTATAAGATGTCGCCTCACTCCTTCGTACAGGGAGGTTTTTCAATCATCATCATGAGGTTACAATACCATGGCATCATCATCCACATCCGATTTCAGGCAAAATTACCAAACCCATCTGCAACACCTCAAACTCAAAGGACTCCGGCCCAAATTTGTACGGGCTCAAGTTCTTCTACCAGCATGTGTTACACAAGCCCTGGGAGCATATTGAACTGATCAAACCGCCGCGCACCAAAAAACTACCCGATATTGTCACCACGGAAGAGGCTGCACGTTT
>JALSIL010000444.1 GCA_026990095.1 Lysobacterales bacterium | reverse complement strand
AAAATGCGATTTGGTGCGTCCTTCAATTTTTAATGAATCGATACCCATGTCGATTAAGGTTTTGACGTGTTGCACCGCACGTAAATCCTTGGAGTTCATGATGTAAGTGCCATGTTCGTCTTCATAAGCAGGCATTAATTCGCCAGGGCGGCCTTTTTCTTCCAATAGAAACATCGGATTGTCGTCATCATTTTCGTGCGGTGTGTATATATTTGTGCCTGATTTTCCACCTTGATGCAGGGGAATTAAATCGCCCACTGAATCTTGAGTGGCTTCCATAGCATTGTATTTCCAACGGCAGGAATTGGTGCAAGCCCCTTGATTGGAGTCTCTATGGGTCATATAACCCGATAACAAACATCTTCCCGAATAAGCAATACACAAAGCACCATGCACAAACACTTCCAGCTCAATATCAGGACATTCTTGGCGGATTTCTTTGACTTCATCCAGTGACAATTCACGAGATAAGATTATTCGAGACAAACCCATGGACTTCCAAAATTTAACCGTAGCAAAGTTAATGGCGTTGGCTTGAACCGATAAATGCACAGGAATTTCAGGCCATTTTTCACGCACCATCATGATTAAGCCTGGGTCGCTCATAATTAACGCATCGGGTTTCATTTCAATAATGGGTGCCAAGTCTCGAATATAGGTTTTGACTTTATTATTATGTGGAGATAAGTTTGAAGCAATAAAGAAAAGTTTGTTTAAACGATGCGCTTCTTCGATACCTTGCGCCAATCGTTCGGCATTTTTAAAATCATTTTCACGCACACGCAAAGAATAACGCGGCTGACCAGCATAAACCGCATCTGCTCCATAGGCAAAAGCATACTGCATGTTTTTGTAAGTTCCCGCAGGAGATAAGAGTTCAGTTTTCATGTGCGGCATAATAGTAAAACAGCCACATTAAGTCAACATTTACGCTTTTTAGTAAAGGTTTATTGTCCGCATATAAACGCAGAATCACGCAGATGTTTTTAGGGGATCATGCCTTTCGCGAACTTATGTGTTAATATTTTATTCCTGAATGATGAAAAATCAGCATATAAATAATTGCCATTGCAATCAAAAAGCGTATAGTTAAGGGCATTTCTTTAATTGTGAAAAGCACAATTAAGTAAATAAAACAGATAATTGAAATTTGAATGTATAAATTTTGGAACTGCTTTAAATTAGATCTCTGTATGGTCAAAATTTTATCTATAGTTCGTTTTTCCTTGGTGACACTTTGTGTCTCCCCACTCTCTTTTTCAAAGCTTATAGAAGAACGGGTTACTTCGTTCGAATGCCCTTTTAAACCATCTTGTAGAATGTGTGTTGAGTAACTCAAAAATACGAATAAGCTGGCGATTATGTAATGCCTTATTGGATAATTTTTTATAGCCATGTGGCTAGATACCAATTACATTAAAAAGCTTATGATTTTGTTTTAACCATTGATAACGCCGATTCAAATCTTCTTCAAACCAGTCATAACTCATATTTCTTTTTCCAGATGTATTTTTTCTATAGAGCAATGATGATACTTTCACATTCCAACTTGAACATCCTCCTTGAGCATTAATGGTTTTAATACTTGTAGATAAGATAGGTTTGTAATCTTCTATCAGCTTAGGATTCTTTATTTTTAGTCCAATTAATCCATAAACTTGTGCTGAATCTGTTCCATTCATAACTAACTTTTTGAATGCATTTATAGCATTTTCTTCCTGTATAAGAATTACAAAATTATCGTACTCATGAGAATAATGTCCACCTGCTCCAACACGACCAACGCTGTATGATTTTGCTTTTAGTAATTCATGCAAAGCC
>JALSIL010000443.1 GCA_026990095.1 Lysobacterales bacterium | reverse complement strand
ATTAGCGCTGCCGATCAGCCCTTAACCTATAAGAAGCTGATAATTATGCACCGGTAATATAAGGTTAGCTTAGCTGTTGCTGTAATTCCGAAATGGCCTGGTTTACCGTACCGGTTAATTGCGCAACCAGGGCCGGTATAGCCTGAGTGTCCTCTCCGTTTTTCCCCTTCCTGTTTTGTGCATTGGGGCACCCACTTTTTAAATTTTCAGATCAAGTAACTTAGCCTGCATTTCTGTTGGTTTCAAAATTCTGGTTTTAACTTGCTTAGATTTAGGCAAAATATATTGTAATTGCCTTATTTCTTTAATTTCATTAACAGCTTTTTCGGGAGATAAGTTGATGTTGTTTTTCTTTAACAACCTTTCGAGTTCTTTGTAAACTGCATAAGCTGAGAAACAAATGCAAATATGTGCCTCTATCCTGTTTTTTAACCGATGGTAGATTGGACGTATCCTCAAATCTGTTTTTGATATACGGAAGGCTTTTTCAATCTGCCATAATTGACCATAGTTTTCAATAACCTTGTTTCTTGACAACCTTGTATTAGTGACATATCCTTTTAATCCATCCCAAACGCTGTCAGCTTCATATTTTTCATAATCGATAGTAATGTTTATTTCTCCTGTTAGTTTCAGGTATTTATTGTATCCGCGGTTGTTTATGTGTTCTTTGGATAGCTTACCACTACGCACTCTCTTTTCTAATCTTTTTAAACCTTTATCGCGGTTCTTCTTGTCGTTGTGGGCCCTTGTGGACGAGTAACTGACAATTAACCTGCCGTTCTTGCTTTTTAGCTCCTTGGGTTTTCCCTCCTTAACTTCAAGGCTGATAATTTTTGTTCTTATTTCCTCTGTCTCATTTTTAATTCTTCCGCCAAGTATGTACTCATATTGATTCTCTCTTAAGGCATCAATGTTTTTCTCCGATAACAAAGCCGCATCGGCTACTATTATTGGATTGTCTATATCAAACTTCTTTTGGAAAGTTTCGAGTACCGGTATTAATGTCTTTGTCTCTGATGTATTACCCTCAAACACTTGATAACCGATTGGATATCCTTGACTACTGACCAACAAGCCAATCATTATTTGTGGTTGTTGGTGCTTGCCGTCTTTGTTAAATCCGGGTATTCGGTAATCGTCTTCTTCTGAGGCTTCAAAATATAAAGTGGTCACATCGTAAAACACAACACTTATTTTACCTTTTAATATCTTCTTAGTATGTTCAAAAGCTATTTGTTCGATGGTTGGCTTTAAATTAGTATTTAGTTCATCTAAAAAACGATAAACAGAATAAACACTAACATCTATATTCAGGTGCTGTTTAAAATAAGTCACCGTCTTTAATTTACTGCCAGGATATACAAGTCGGCACAATACCAGATTTTTAAAATAATTGGGGCACCCATCGTTCGGAAACCCTATTTTTTCATATATCCTTCCCAGGATTAATTCAGTACCAACGATCTGCAAATGGTCATTTGCAATGGTTTCTACAAAGCTGTCAACTACTAAATCATCATGTTCCACAAATAGCGGTTGGGAGCCTTTAAATCGCTCCATTTCGGCCTTTGCTAGTAATATAAGCAGTTCCTCTTCTCGTTTTGTCCTGGCACATCCAACGGTCTTAAGTAGCTTATTTTTCCTGCCGATTTTGGTGATAACTTGAATACTTATGCTTCCGCTGTTGTTCTTCTTTTTACGTATAAACATACCGTAAAAATAGAGCGGGTCACCCAAATTTCAAGTTTTAAAATCGTAACACATTGATTATCAAGGGTGATCTTTTAGAGCGTTCATGTCGCGCACAAAACAGGGGCCGG
>JALSIL010000442.1 GCA_026990095.1 Lysobacterales bacterium | reverse complement strand
GATTTAAACGGAATTCAATCAGCACCTGATCCAAAACAACTCGTGGATGATGTGGGCAGCAGTTTGCCAGAGGATGTACTGATTGTGGGAATTTCTTTGGATTCTCGTCGGTCTCCAGCTACGGTTGTTCTTAAAGGTGTGATTGAAAAACCTTTGCAACAAGCCTTAAAAGATTTGGAATTGATGAGTGGCGAACTTTTGAGAAGGGGTTATCAGATGATGAATAATAGTTCAATTGAATTGGGCGATAACAATGATTTTCGCATGACATTAAAGGTTGATTATAATGATAAATAAATACTCAGGCGTTACGCTTTTTTTATTGGCAATCATTGCCATAATTTTTAGTTGGAGCATGTATAAAAAGCAAAAGAGGTCTTTTTTTGTTAGTCGTCCCAATGCATTGGAATCTCAGCAACTGATTAGAGACATAAAAATAAAACCAGAAGCCTTTGCATCATTACAAGTGATGAAAGAGGTGCTTTCGACAGTGTCTAATATTACTGATAATACAACAGATGTCAAACGTGATTCAGTGTCAATTGCACTGTCTCCAAAAGCCAGTAAAGTTAAGAGACCTATTCTTGGAAACCCCACAAAACAAGAAAAACAAAAGAGAATTGCCGCAGCAATTTGCCGACAAGCAAGAAAGTTAAAAGTCTCGATGTCATTTGTAACAAATGAAGAGAAATACGCTGTTATTAATGATCACTTTGTTAGAGAAGGGCAAGCCATAGATAATAAATTTAAGGTTGTTAGCGTTTCACCCAACACAATACAGGTAAAAAAATACGGAGTTACGTGCCAAGTGAAAGTGAGCAGTTAATGTTTTATAGGATAACTAAGTAAAGATAAATGAACTTTAAAATAACTTTAATTTTAGTCTTAATTAGTTTAGCTCTTATTGTTGCTAATGTTGATTTTGGTGTGGATGTCAATCCAGATAAGCAAGACTCCATTAAGAAAATAGGACTAAATATTATTAAACCAGTGCAACTAGAACAGCAAAGTGAAGACGCAACTAAAGCAAAAGAAGATACGAATTTAATCGGCAATTTAACAAAACCTAAAATAAGTATGCAACAACGCAAAACGTTTGACAACGATAGATTTAGCGAAGAAGGGCAAGCCTATACAACTTTAGGTGAATTAATGCTTAAGAACCAAAAAAAAGTGAGTACACAAAACTATTCAGTTGAATTGTTTAAGCAAATAAACCAAGCAAAATATAACCTTAAAATAGCTAAAGAAATGGCGTATTTAAGCAAAGATTTATTTATAGAAACAGACGATGGTAAAAAAATAGATGAAAAGGTTTACCAAAAAATAAAAGAGTTAAGAAATGACCTTATTGTTGAACTAAAAAAACAAAATAATAAATAAAATGCACTATTTGACGAATAATAAAACTCCAAAATGCTCAAGAAAAATTAAAGCATTCACATTGATAGAAATGTCGATTGTTTTGGTTATTGTGGGAATTATTATTTCATCGGCTCAAGCTTTTTACCGCTCGACAATTAAAACAAGTAATAACATAAAAATAGATTCCCAGTTAGTCAGTATAAGCCAGTCACTTATCACTTTCGCTTTGCAAAATAAGCGGTTGCCTTGTGCGGATGTAGATGGCGATGGCTATGAAGGCTCAGGTAATGGAAATTGTGGCAGTGCTGGGCTTTATCAAACGGGTTCAGTGCCCTATAAAACATTGGAAATGAGTCAAATGTCAAACACCCAAACTCAACTAATAAAAAAAAATATTGTATACGGTGTGTATAGAAATTCGAATGCAACGGCGACAAATGATGCGGATTTAAGCCGAGCAATTGAACGCACTTCTGATGCAGCTGGGAGCCAATATTATATTAATATTTATGACTTTATTAAAGCATTAAGCAATGCCAACTCTACGCCTAAAACTTCCAGTTATATTTACACCACAGGTATTGGCAGCAATGAAAACTGTGCCACCATCGTCACCAGAAACTATGCCTATATTTTGGTTTCAGCAGGAGTTGAGGATGCCGATAATAATGGCAATGTTTTTGATGGCGTTAACACTAATTTAAAGCAAGATGGAACGGGCAGCAAATGTTTTGTTTCAAGTAAAAGAAGAATGAGCAACCAATACGATGACAAGGTGTTGGTCATGAACTTTCAATCCTTAATTGGAAAAATGAATTCAATAAACTAATGATAAAAAAGAGAATAATATGAAAATTATAAGCATAAATTCACCAATAGCTGTATTAATGGCTTCAACATTCATGCTTTCCTCATGTGCAACCAATAGGCCAAGTTGGGAAAATGCTAAGGAAATAGAGAAAATTAATGAGGAGTCTTTAGCATTAATTACTCAACGGACAGCTTTAGAGTCTCAAAAGCTTTACCAACAACAACAAGAGCTGATTGCTCGCATTGAAAATGTCGCTAAACGGGAGAAAGCCCTTGAGCCAGTTGCTCCAAAATTTGATCCTTTGGAGTCGGTTAATGTTACTATAAATGCCGATGATGCAGACTCTCAATTTGTTTTACAAGCATTGGCAAAACAAGCGGGAATGAATTTGCTCTTGTCACCTAACCTTTCTCACCTAGAACGTAAAATTAGTTTGCATTTGGAAGACGTGTCTGCAAGTTTGGTCTTTGAGAGATTAATGAATATGCTGGACTTACACGGGGAAATCAAAGGAAACATCCTTGTTATCAAGCCCTTTGAAGAACGAATATTTCATGTAAATTTCTTACAAGATATTACCACAATTGATTTTAGCACGGGTGGAGATGTGTTTGGCTCAGGGAATGCTGGTGGTGGTAATGGCGGCGGTGGTGGAGGTGCTGGTGGTGGTGGCGGAGGTGCTGGAGGTAATGGCGGTGGTGGTGGCGGTAATAACCTTAGGGCAAATTTCACCCTTAATGGTAAGAGCGCCAATAATAATGATCCCTATGAACAAATGGAAAATATGTTAGAGCGACTTATTGGAACCAAACCATCCAATAAAAAGCATTCACAAAACAAACCAGGAATGTTAGGTGTTAATGATTTTAAAGAAATTGCTACTCCCATTTACAATGAGCCTAAATATTCTTTAAATAAAGTCACAGGAACGTTATACGTCAATGCAAGACCTTCACAAATAGAAGCTGTTTCTCGAATAATTAACAGTTACGAAGATGTGATGGGACGCCAAGTATTAATCGAGGCTCAAATTCTTGATGTGACACTAAAAGATGGGTATGAATACGGCGTAGACTGGACAAGTCTTCGCAACCATTTGGCTGGTGGATTCTTGGGGTCGGGTGGAATCACAGTAGGTGGTATTCAATCAGCAATACCTGGAGCGGTGAATCAAGGCAATGGGATAATTATTCCAGGTTCTTCGACAGGATTTCAAGATGGCAATAGTTTTGGCTTAGCTTACAGTGATGGTTCTTTTAATACGGCAATTAAATTATTAAATACTTATGGGCATGTTCGGGTTTTATCGAACCCGACTATTCGTGCAAAAAACTCACACCCTTCCATGATAAGTGTGGGAAGCATTACCCGATTTGTTTCCCAATCCGAAGCCATTGTTAATAACGTGGGTGGGAGCTCTGTGACGACTAATAATGTTATTACAGACTCTGTTTTTAATGGTATTGTGGTTGGCGTGCTGCCATTTATTTCGGCAGATGGAACGGTAAATTTAACCATTCATCCCATGCAATCAGAGGTAAACCAAGCCAGTTTAGCTCTGCAAGATGTGGGAGGCTCAAAAATAACCTTGCCACAAATTGATTTTAAAGGAGTCACAACATCACTTGCATTAAATGATGGAGATACCGTGTTATTGGGAGGACTAATTAGTGAAAGTGGTCATTCGACTGGTGAGAAAGTGCCTTTTGTCTCTCAAATTCCCCTGGTTGGAAACATGTTTAAAAACCGCAGTCAATCCACCTCCAGTCGAGAGTTGGTTATCGTGCTAAAAGTTAAAGTGTTATGAGTTTAATCCACGATTCATTGCGAAGGTTAGAATCAAAGCAATTAAGTAAGGTTGCGACAGATTCTAATGTTTACACAGGCTATGTTGATACAACACAACAAAGTTTGTTTAATAAATCGTGGGTTGTTGGATTGTTGGTGTTTGTTGTTTTATTGATTATCTTCGTCCTCATAAGTTATAAAAACATAGGTTTTAATAACCTTGATTTACTGAATCCAGTCGAACCCATTAATGAACGTGGTGAATTAATAACAACAAAGTATAAGAATCAAACAAGCAAGAACCCGTCTTTGGTTCATGAGGCGATAGATGCGTCTGTTGTTATTGCACAACCTGCAACAAAGATTAATAAAACTGAAAAAGAAACCGCAGAGGTCAGTCTGCGAAAAACAAAAAAGACATTTGTACCAGCAAAGAACTCTTCACCTAAAAACGTTGTGCCAAGAGTCACTTCACAGCAAAAGATTATCCCAAAAAAACCAGCGGTAACAAAAAAGAACCCACCGTTGCTCTTTAGTAAAGTACAAAAGCTCAGTAAAGTTCAAGAACTCAGTAAAGTACAAGAATTTAGTAAAACGCAAGAAATCAAGTCAGAACAAAAGCCTAAACTTACCGTAAAAGAAACCCGCCATTTGGTGAATAATTTACAAATGTATATTGAAGAAAGAAATGAGCCTAAAGTGAAGTCTTTGTTAGCACAATTACAAAAAAGTTCAGGCTCCAGTAGCTTGGTTTATCTTCGCATGTTTGCGTATTGGTCGACAATACAAAAAGACGATGAAACCGCTATTGGCATGTATAAAAAAATTCTGTTGGTGAAGCCTAATGACATTCAAGCTGGAACTAACTTGGCTCTTATTGAGGCTCGACAAAATAAAATTGAACAAGCATTAAAACGATTAAAGTCTTTGCAAGTTTATTATCCAAGCAATAAGAATATTAAAGCCTACATTAAAAAGATTGAGGTGATGAAGTGAACCTATTGACTCAAAACATGCCTCATTTAAAAGTTTTAGGCTTGAAGTTTAATCCGTTCCCAGTGGTTCCAGATTCTCACAACTATTTTATGACTGATCGAATGAGTGAGTCAATTGATGATATTTTGCACTGCATAGTTGCACGCAAGGGATTTATTCTTATTAGTGGAGAAGTGGGGTTGGGGAAAACGACTTTGAGTCGGTTGTTATTAGCTAAGCTGGCTCAAAGTAATATTATCACGTCTCTTGTTTTTAATACCTTTCTACAAGAAAAATCCTTATTGAAAGCCATAAACAAAGATTTTAATATTTTTATTAAAAGTGATAACATTGAAGACCAATTAAATGCACTAAATCGTTTTTTATTAACTCAATACGCCTTGAAAAAAAACTGTGTTATTGTTATTGATGATGCGCAACAATTAAGCACAAAAAGCTTAGAGCTTATTAGGCAGCTTTCAAATTTAGAGACCAATCAAAATAAATTGGTGCAAATTATTTTGGTTGCACAAGGCGAGATTTTAGAAACATTAAATCGAAATGACTTAAGGCAGTTAAAGAGTCGCATTGCTCTTAATGTGAAAATTGAACCATTTAGTTTGCTCGAAGTTAGGCAATACATCGATTTCAGATTAGCACGCGCGGGCTCAAATGGTCAAATTAGAATAGACAATACTGCCTCGAAATATTTACATAAAGTAACTCATGGTTTGCCAAGACAAATCAACTTGATTTTGGATCGTTGTTTATATGTGGTGGCTGCGTATGATAAAAATACAATAGACAAAAATTTAGTATCGCAAGCGTTTCAAGAAATTTCGTTGCATTGCAAAACTAAAAATAAACAACTATCAGCAAAAGCTTTATCAACCTATGCCGCCGTGGTTGTATTTGGCTCATTTCTGGGTGTTGCGATTTATAAAAAATCCATTGGAAACCATGCAATTGATGAAAGTGTTTATCGAGTACAACAAAATGAGTCATTGCTGTTAACTCATTCATTTGATTCTCAACAGAAAATAAAACCACAAGTAATGGACTCTATTCCTAAAGAAAAAGTAAAATCTTCGGAAAACAAGCAACTTACTTTAAATGAATTCTTAACAAACTTTGACTTTGGAGAAAATCTTACTGGCATCGCCAATGCCATTAAAGAGTCCAATATGAGCAAACTTGCCCAGCAGGTTAAGCAACTAACAGACTATAAGTTATTAATCACATCGCAATTACAGCAGAACCAAAACAAACACTTATTTTGGCGTGTTATTGACGAAAATAAACAGCAAAAGTGGATTACATTTTGGCAACCAGAAATAACCCTAAAGGCTTTTTACCAAGGCTATTATTCGGATTCAATTTATCTACTGCAAAACCGTTTGAAAGATTTAGGCTATTACCATTTTAATGTGGATGGGATAGTTGGAGATAAAACTTTAGCAGGAATCACCTCGCTGCAAAAAGATTACGGCATTGATGCCAGTGGTTTTCCAAATGATTTAACTCTGTATTTTTTACAGCACAATCCAGCCAATACGACACCCAAAGAAAACACTTACTTAAGTGAAAAACAGAACAATAAAAACGTAAGTAATAATAAAAATAAGCCATATCAACTTAGCAATAAAAATGCACTGGCTTATGACAGTTCAATTCAGAACATTAACTACCGATAATGAGTAAAATGATGACAAATTTAGCAATAACTAAAGAGGGTGAACAGATAAGCAACAAAGTCGCAATTGGGACTTTATTATTAACCCATAAATTAATTACTTCTGAACAGTTAAAATACGCACTTCAAAAGCAAAAAGTTACCGAAGAAAAGTTAGGGGAGCTTTTAGTCAGACTTGGAATGGTTACCGACAGTGAACTCTCACCTATTTTGTCCAAGCAATTGGGTCTAGCGTATTTAAATACAGATGAAATAGAAAAACCAGATCCTAAGGTGTTAGACATGTTCAATCAAGAGTTATGTTTGCGAACTAAGTTTTTGCCGATTAAAAGAAAAGGAGAGTTTCTTGAAGCTATCGTAGGTAATGCCAATTTGGAGTATGTTTCTCAAATGATTACCAAGCGTTCTGGTTTGCGTCCTCATTTAATAATGGCGGATTTCGGCAAAGTAACGCGCAGCATAAAATACCATTATTTTTTCAGTAACTATCCTATTGAAGATTTAGTCCAAAAAGAAATTAATTTACTCAAGAATGATACCGATCAAGTGCATAATCCTGAGGTGTTATTAGACTATTTATTGCATTTAGCGGTTAAACACCGGGCAACCGATATTCACATACAACCAGACAACAATAGTGCACACATTTCATTTCGTATTGATGGAGTTATGCAGCCAATTGTTGGTATGTCTAAAGCAGTTGTACGGCTTATTTCGAGCATTAAAATGCGTTCAAAAATGGATATTACCGAACAAAGATTGCCTCAAGATGGCAGTTTTGGAACAGAGGTTATTGAGACACCTTACGATGTGCGGGTATCAACTCTATCCACAGAATTTGGTGAAAATGTTGTACTAAGGCTTTTGCCTGGAGGTGTTTTGGTTCGTGATTTGAGTCAATTGGGCTTTTTGGTAAAAGACATTGCAGTGATGAAGAAAATGTTCTCCCAACCTGCTGGTATTGTTTTACTTACGGGTCCAACTGGTAGTGGTAAAACAACCACATTGCATGCGGGTCTAAGAGCACACGGTTTAAGTGGGAAAAATATATTAACCATTGAAGACCCAATTGAATATAAGTTGCCAGTAATTTGCCAAACGCAAGTCAATAGAAAAGCAAATTATACCTTTGAAACAGCCATTGCACATTTTTTAAGACATGATCCTGATGTGATGTTAATTGGTGAGATTAGAGATAAAGAAACCGCATTAGCAGCGATGACGGCTGCTGAAACGGGTCATTTAGTTCTCTCCACACTGCATGTAAATAGTGCCATTGGTGTGATTCCACGTTTAAAAGCATTAGGTATTCATTCTCAAATAATTGCCGATAGTTTGGTTGGTGTGGTCAGTCAAAGGTTGTTGCGTAAATTATGTCAGCACTGTTGTGAATCGTATATACCAACGGTTGAGGAATGGTCAATCGTAAGTCAAGACAAAGACATAAAACCCTTAAAAAGAAGCGTTGGTTGTCCACAATGTGCGGACAGTGGCTTTTTGGGTCGCACACCAATTTATGAGTTGTTGCCAGTAGGTAAATCTTTAGTTGATGCCATTGCGAATGATTCTTCACGAAAACAAATCGCTGATATTATTGCAACAAAAGGTTTATTAGATTTAAGAAATATGGCAAAAGGAAGAGTGCTTGCTGGAGAAACTTCAGTCGATGAATTCATGAGAATTATTGGTTCGGAGCTGGATTAAATGCGTTGTTATTACCACAAATTATTATTGCAATCAGGAAAAACACGCAGAGGTGTTTCTAAATTACTGATGGAAAATGAACGCTCGGCACAGATATATTTGGAAAAACGTAAAGACGCCATTATTCTTAATTTATTCATGTTGCCTAACTGGTTTGTTTATGTCTATGATTTTTGGAATAGGCTGCTTGGGAATGATATTTCTAAAGCGTCATTAGCTGAATTTTTTCATAATATTGCTGTTATGTTAAAAGCGGGAGTGCCTATTTTTACGGCGATGGAAGAGATGTCATCCGATGATTCGGAGCCAAAAATTAGGGAGTTGGCAGACAATTTATTGGAGTCCATGCGTTCAGGATTAACTTTTGCACAGAGTCTTGAAAAACACGCCGATACCATTCCGAAAACGGTTCGACACCTTGCTCTAATTGGAGAAAAGTCAGGCAACCAAGACCGAACCTTAAATGATGCAGCTGAGCATATGAATCGAATAGTTAGCATTTCACGTGATACTAAAAGAGCCATGATTTACCCCGCTTTTGTCTTTACCAGTATTATTGGAGCGACAATATTTTGGCTGTATTATGTGGTGCCAAATATTGCAGATTTGTTTAAACACATGCAAGTGGATTTGCCATCTATCACCAAGATTACCATTGCTTTTTCAAACCATATTCACGATTATTTCTTTTTGTATATCGTCTTATTTTTCTTGCTTATTATTTTCTTAATTGTGCTTTATCGGTACAACCAACCCTTTCGTTATAAAGTGCATAAATTGCTCTTTAAGCTGCCCGTGTCTCGTACCATAGTCAAGTCATCAGGTTTGGCCTTTATAACCGAATACTTGAGTTTACTCATTTCTTCTGGCGTTGAAATTATTACCAGTCTTGACATAATAGAATCATCCATTACCAATGAAGTCTACAAAGCTAAAATAGCCAAAGTAAAACAAGGTGTTAGTAGAGGAAACACCTTAACGGATGAATTGCGAGCAGCGGATGTCTTTCCAAGTTTTGTGTTACGCCTTACTAGCATAGGTGAACAAACAGGAACCTTGGATAAGCAGCTCAGTTATTTGGCTGAAGAATACCGCAAACGTTTTGAACACACCGTTGCTTCAATCAATGAAATCATCCAGCCATTGGTGATAATCTTTGCTGGTATGATGTTTATATTGATGATAGTTGCCTTATTCTTGCCCGTTTATAAACTCATTGGTCAAGTTGGAATCTTAGGAGGTAAATAACCGTGTCCACTAATCGTCATAATAAAATCGTTCGGCAATATGGATTTAGCTTATGGGAATTGTCATTGGTTATGTTAATCATGGTGGGCTTATTTGTGGCATTAGTGAATATAATGCCCTACATTATAAAACGAGATAATGTCCATTTGGATAACACCATTCTCCTCAAGGTTGATGAACAAATACTCGGTTTTATTGCCACCTACAACCGTTTGCCTTATCCCGACAGTAATGCAGATGGTCTAGAAGATGCCACCGCAAGCAGTGGCACTCTGCCTTATAAAACTTTAGGGTTAAATGAAGATTACGCGGGAGTGGGTTCCATACCATTGGTTTATGCCGTTTATCGCAATGCTGCAGCCAATGCTGATCTTGCCAATATTAATAACTTATTCAACCCCACAGATTCCCATGGAACAACAACAACTTTTACCCATGTCAACGGCTTGGATTTTTGTACAGCAGTAAATAATGGGGCTTCGGCAACTTTTTCAGCCTCTTTTGCACATATTGTTCTGCCAAGTGGTGTAACAAAAGCCATACCCTATATTATTGTTAGTGCAGGTTTAGCAGATAAAGATGGCAATTTAAACCCTTTTGATGGCAGGAACGCAAGTGTTGCAATGGACTTCGAATCGGTGAACAAGATTCAAGATGGCAACTACGATGATGTTGTTTTAACCAAAACATTCGAAGAACTTGCCACTTCTTTAAATTGTGATACTGCCATAAATTCGCTTAATTTATTAGCCGATGCAAAAGCCACTCATGTTGAAAATGTAGCTCAAGCACAAAACATAAAAGAATCCGTGGAATTATCCATAATTATTACCGTTATGCAAACAGCATTAGGTGTTGCGAACACCGCCATAGCTGTTTATAATTTGGCGTTAGCTGGAGCTCTTGTGGGTGTCGCCTCGGCTTCCTTAGCCTCAGCAATTGCTGCGTGTGTGGCATCCTTGGGAACGGCATGCGGATTAGTTGCTGTTGCTATAGCTGGCTTGGTTGCGGCTGTAGCGGCTGTTGTTGCTGCAGGTGTTTCTGTTGGCTTAAATATAGCTGCATTAGTAGCACAAGGCATTGCTATTGCAAAAACTATTGATGTCGCTAATAGAGCAGGTTCTACTATATCACCTCCCAATCCAAATAGTGTAACAGATCCAAATACTGGCACCGTTACCTCTAATACAGACCTTGCAGCTCAAGCACGAGCAACAGCAGAAATGCTAAAAAAAGATGCCGCCGAAAAAGTTATTGCTGCGCGTGATAGTATCAATAACGCACGCTCACTAGCCCTTACTATTCGCAACAGATTTACCACCTTAAAAGCAGAAACACAAGCTCTGGTTAATACCAATGCA
The DNA here is from genome assembly GCA_026990095.1 of Lysobacterales bacterium. Classification (GTDB taxonomy): domain Bacteria; phylum Pseudomonadota; class Gammaproteobacteria; order Xanthomonadales; family Marinicellaceae; genus NORP309. The sequence continues at coordinate 1,708 of JALSIL010000442.1, read as the reverse complement.
GCAGTTGGAGATGCACTTTTTACCGCTCAAACTCTTTCGGCAAATAACCAAGTGCAAACTAATCTAAATCAATCCAATGCTGCCATTGTTGGGTTAAATGATGGTTTAGGTGATGCCAACAATGCTGTTGCAGCAGTGGGTGCTCCTTTATCAACGATTGATCCTAACAATCCTTTAGGGCCGCCAATTATTTCATACCCTAACGCGGATTTTCCATTGGCGGAAACGCATTTGCAATTAGCAGAACCCGATATAACAACAGCAAGCACTGAATTTACCAACCTGAGCAACAGTTATTTATCGACCAAAACATCAGCAATTAATGCAAAAAATAGAATTATTTTTATACGAACTAACTTGCCAGCTTTGCCAATTAATGCCACTCAAGCTCAAATTAATGCCAGAAACGCTTATTTAGCAATATTAGATGATGCAGAGGCTAAAGCGGATGCGGTTATTGCACGCATAGATGAGGTATTTTTAAATCCTTTTGACCCTAATTTTTTGGATAACATATTTAGTACGTGGATAGGCACAGAATTGGGTCGAATAAATGCTGCACAAGGTCAGACAACCGAGGCTTTGGAAACAATTACTGGTGCATTAGATGCAGAAGCAAGTGCCACTCAATTAGAAAATACGGGTGGTAATAACCCTCCACCATCGACCACTGTTTTGAACCTATCAACTGGGGTTGACGATATACTACAGGCAGCAGATGAAAAAGGAGTACAAAGGTAATGAAAAAAAACTATCTTAAAGCGTATTCCTTGGTTGAAATGTCACTTGTTTTGGTGGTGATTGGAATCATTGGGTTTTTTAGTCTTAAATTTCTAACTGAAATTGGAACACAAACACTTAATCAGCAATTTAAAAATGAATTAGAACGAGCCAATGAAGCTTTAATTGGGTTTGCTTTATCCAATAGTCGCTTGCCTTGTCCAGACACCAATAATGATGGCAATGAAGACTGTGCCATCGTTAATATACAGGGCTTTTTGCCAGTTAACACCTTAGGAATCGAGTCAACAAATCAAAGTAAAAAGGGGCTGTCTATTCGTTATGGAGTCTACAGAAAAGCAAGTGCTACTTTGTTAAATGATGCGGACTTAGCTCAACTTAAGGATCGTTATGAACCTTTATTACCGAATTCAGAGACTTCAAACCAACTTGGGGGGTTGGATTTTTGTTTAGCCTTAAAACAAGCCAGCCTTAGTGCAGCAGATAACACTCAAATCAATATAGGTACTGCTGCGATTAATATGGCATATGTGCTAGCAGATGCTGGATTAATAGATGCCAATAATGATGGTAATCTGTTTGATGGAGTCAATGCGACGGGTGTTAAATTTGAAAAGCCACATAAATCGCATAAAAACAATTACGATGATAATGTTGTGGCAATGAGCTTTAATGGTTTGTCAGGAGCTCTGAATTGCCCAAAGGTTTTATCGCAGACCAATGGAGCGGCGAGGGCTAGTTTTGCTGCTTATGATATGTGGTTATTGGCAACACAGTACAAAGAATTTAGAGACTTTAACGTCGCGTATTTACAAAGCATGTTAAAAGTCGCGGAAAGTAATCGTGACCTTGCCTTAGCAGGTGTCGCCTTAGCTTTATTGTCTACAGCGATAGCTGCAGCTGATGTGGCAATGGATTTCACAGGTGCCAGTGCGATTGGTATAACATTGGCGTTATTGGCAACTGC
>JALSIL010000441.1 GCA_026990095.1 Lysobacterales bacterium | reverse complement strand
CTAGAAAATGTTTGGGATATAAAACACCTTATGAGATTTTTGAGAAATTAACTGGAATAAACATGAATAAATCAAAGGAGTTGCACTTATGACTCGAATTCAGCTATTATCAAAACATATTGTTGAAGCTATACAGTTTGTCGAGAAAAATGGCATCCCTAAAAACAGGAGTTCAAAAAGGTACTTTCTAAAATTCAATGTAAAACTATACCCTCCAAAGTATATTCTAGCAAAAGCAAATATTTATGCAAATAGTTATGAATGCCTACCGTCAGACTTCAATGCTATACAAGCAAAAGACTTTATAAAGAGGCTTGGGTTTGAAATAAAAGATTTAGAAAGTGAGTTGAAGTCTGACTATTTACAATCAGAGATAATAGAGTCTAACAATCCTGAAGGAAGAGTAGTATATAAATTTCATAGAAGTTTAGAAAGAGATACAAGAATCGGACGATCTTTAAAGAAAAAAACTATTCTAGAAACAGGTGAATTAAGGTGTGAGGTATGTAACTTCTCTTTTTTAGATTTTTATGGAGAAATAGGAAAAGGTTTTATCGAAGCACATCATTTAATACCAGTAAGTAAACTTGATAGAGTAACAAAAACTAAAATAAAGGATATGGTGTTGGTTTGTTCAAATTGTCATCGAATGTTACATACAGGTAAAAAATTATTATCAATTAACCAATTAAAAGACTTAAAGAGCTGTACCCCACTATTAAGACAGGTAAATTGATTTCTTAGTAGGAACATATATGAACACTCCCAGTACTTCAAGTCTTTTTAATGCATTTTACAAAATTTTAACTGGTCAGTAAGATCAACAAAAAATCAACAGGGTCACCCACTATAATGTTTTGTTTTTAACGTGTTTCAGTTTCACTCAATAATCAGTATTTTATATATGATGAGCAGAGCCCATTTTACGCAGGAATCGAGTATTAATTAGTTGATTTATGGTGCTTAGTATTTGTTGTTTAACCTTTAAAAGAGATGTTTTTCTTTAATTAAGATAAGTATTTCTTAAATCCTATAGATTAATGTAGTAACATAACTACATTAATCAATAAAGCAACCTATGACTATCAAAAAAGTAACAAGTAGAGAGTTTAATCAAGACATTAGTAAAATAAAAAAGGTCTGTGAAGACGGTCCTGTTTATATAACTAATCGTGGAGAGACGACGCATGTGTTGATGACTTTTGAGGAATACCAGAAATTGACAGGAGATACTGAAAATATAGTCGATTTACTGGTTATGGATGATTGTGGCATTGATTTTGAAGCACCTAAGTTAAAAGGTGATTTGTTTAATCCTGCCGATTTATCTGATTAATGTATATTCTTGATACCAATGTTATTTCCGAATTAAGAAAAGCAAAATCTCAAAAAGCGGATGCCAATGTTATTAATTGGGCATTAACAATGCCTGTTTCACACTTGTTTTTGTCGGTTATTACGGTGATGGAATTGGAAACAGGTGTTTTGTTAATCGAACGCAAAGATAAAAAACAAGGCAGAATGTTGAGGCAGTGGTTTGATAATCATGTGCTTACGACTTTTTCTCAAAGGGTTTTGCCAATTGATAAAGAGGTAGCCCTTTGTTGTGCCCGATTGCATGTGCCTGACCCACGCTCAGACAGAGATGCGTTAATTGCAGCAACAGCGATAGTTCATAACATGACGATTGTGACGCGAAATATTAGTGACTTTAAACATACGGTTGTTAAGTTGATAAATCCTTGGGAATAAGCTTCAATAAACAAACAGTTCTAAATATGATGAGCTGAGTCCATATTAACCCCGCGATATAATACCGTAATTCAG
>JALSIL010000440.1 GCA_026990095.1 Lysobacterales bacterium | reverse complement strand
AAATAAAATATATTCTTTGCTAAATAAAGGAGGGCAACTGGCAATAATTTGCCATAGTGCAGAAACAGATATTATCAAAAAAATGAAAAGTGAACAAAAAGAGTACCATAGCTTAATAAAAATTGGTCAATTTCAAATTATTGAGAATTATTTAAACAATACAATTAGTTATCATCAACTAATTACTGAAATTAATAATGTGCAGGAATATTATCGAACTACTTATGTAAATGCACCGACAGCACTAGTAAAATCACTGTATATTATTAACCAAAACATCTTAAATACTGATGAAAAATTATTGAAAAAATTACAAAAACAACTGCAATCAACTATTAACCAATATCGTTTTGCATTTCTACGCTTAAGGGATTTAATTACCGTCTCAAATAACATAAAGAACAACCCAACTTGGTATCACTGCTTTACCCAAGCAGGCTTAGCCTTAGATGAAAAGAAAAAAATTATAGATTATAATAATATAGGTGTTTTCTATAAGTTTAAGAAATAACTGCTTGACTCCTACGAGGCTCTTCGTATATAATTATAACCAAGCAAACTATACCTTTCATCTACATAGTTCGTTTAATCAAGGAAGACCTTTGTACCAAGGATGGTACGTTTTTTTTAAAAAACAACTGTTTTATTTTCGTGAATAAAAACCCGATCATTAAGCACTAACGACAAAGCCCGAGAAAGGACAGACTTTTCAACATCACGCCCTGCTCTTTGCATATCTCGCCAGTCAAAACGGTGATTAACGGGAATAATATTTTGAGCAATAATTGGCCCTTCATCCAAATCACTGGTGACAAAGTGAGCGGTTGCACCAATAATTTTCACCCCTCGCTCAAAGGCTTGCTTGTAGGGGTTTGCACCAATAAATGCAGGTAAAAAAGAATGGTGGATGTTAATTATTTTTTTATCGTAGCACGAAACGAAGTTCTCGGTCAGTATTCGCATGTATTTGGCTAAAACAAGAAAATCAAAATGATAGTGGTTTATTGCATCCATAATCAGGCGTTCATGCTCGCTACGGGTAATGCCCTGAGCCGAAACAAAGTAAAATGGAATATCAAATCGGGAAACTAATTCTTCTAAAGTTTTGTGGTTGCCTATCACTGCTTGAATAGTGGCATCCAGCTCACCAGCGGAATGGCGAATAAGAATGTCGCCCAATGCATGGGATTCTTTGGTAACCAGTAAAACTATTTTTTTCTTTTTAGGAATAACAAGCTTTAAATTGGCATGGCTTGGTAAAACACGCCCTAGTTCCGTCTTCAAATCGTTTGCATTAAAATCACCACTAACCACCGTACGCATAAAAAACTTACCCGACTCCTTATCCACAAACTCTTGGTTGTTGTCAATATTTAGACCGCGTTGAAAAAATATTTTTGAGACAAGATAGACCAGCCCTTTCGCGTCGGTGCAATCAATTAAAATGCGTGCTTTGTTTTTTGTATTTTTCATTAATAATCTGTTATGTTTTCACAAAATTTTCAAATGCACCTATAATAACCTTTTTTAATAAAAAACAACTATGAATAACCACGATTTATTTACACAAGCACAAAAGTTTATTCCTGGCGGTGTTAATTCACCCGTTCGAGCCTTTAAAGGAGTTGGTGGCGATCCATTATTCATAAAAAAAGCCAAAGGACCCTATATTTACGATGTCGATGACAAAGAATACATCGACTACATCGGTTCTTGGGGGCCGATGATAGCGGGTCATTGCAATAAAAAGGTCTTAAAAGCCGTGCATAAAGCCGTTGATAATGGCATGAGTTTTGGTACACCTACTGAACAAGAAGTCACTCTGGCAGAAAAAATGTGCAAACTAATTCCATCCATGGAT
>JALSIL010000439.1 GCA_026990095.1 Lysobacterales bacterium | reverse complement strand
AACCCGTTTTACGATAATGGCATAAAGTTTTTTAATCAATACGGTGAAAAATTATCTGATGAACAAGAACTCGCCATTGAAGCGGAGTTGGATAAACAATTTACCACTGTTGTCAGTGAAAAACTGGGCAAGGCAAAACGAATTGATGATGCAGCGGGGCGTTATATTGAGTTTTGTAAGGGGGTTTTTCCACGACAACAATCATTAGCAGGCTTAAAAATAGTGGTCGATTGTGCCAATGGTGCAACTTACCACATTGCTCCAAAAGTGTTTGCCGAGTTGGGTGCTGATGTTACGGTTATTGGCAACAAACCCGATGGCTTGAACATTAATCAAGACTGTGGTTCAACCGAGCCCCAAATCTTACAAGAAATTGTATTAGAAACAGGAGCCGATTTAGGTATTGCTTTGGACGGTGATGGTGACCGGGTGTTAATGGTAGACCATTACGGAGAAGTGATTGACGGCGACCAATTAATTTTTATCGTTGCAAAACACCTGCATAACAACAAAAAATTAATCGGTGGTGTGGTTGGTACACTGATGTCCAATCAAGCCATGGAAGTGCAACTTGCAAATTTAGGCATTCCATTTTTACGGGCTAATGTCGGTGACCGTTATGTGCACCAACTTTTAAAGAAAAATGATTGGAGCTTAGGTGGTGAATCATCAGGGCATATCCTAAATTTAGAATTGGCAACCACAGGTGATGGCATTATCAGTGCCTTAATGGTATTGGTGGTGATGAAAAATGAAGGCAAAAAACTCAAAGAATTAGCCAAAGAAATACCGTTGTACCCCCAAATTTTGATTAATATTACCATTGAAAACGCCAAACAAGTAGCAAAGCATCCTGAATTGCTTAAACACGCACAAGCTGTGGATGAAAAATTAGGTGACAAAGGAAGAACATTAATACGCGCATCGGGTACACAACCCATGTTGCGGGTGATGGTCGAGGCTCAGGATGAAAACTTAGCGGCAAAATACGCAAACGAATTAAAAGAAACTGTAAAAAACTTATGAAAAAACTCATTATACTCAGCGCGATTGCCTTAGCATCGTGTTCTCAAAACCCTAAAGGGGTAACTACGCAGGAAGCCCCGAAGCCACCTGCGATGAAGTCGGTGTTAAAACCTGAAAAAGTGGACTTATTAACCGATATTAATCAGCTGACCTTTGCGGGCAAACGCTCTGGAGAAGCCTATTTTTCAGCCGATGGCAGTGAGTTGATTTTCCAAAGTGAACGCGATGATGACAACCCTTTTTACCAAATATTTAAAATGGATTTAGAAACAGGAGATGTGGAGCGTGTTTCAAATGGGGTTGGAAAAACCACGTGCCCATGGATACATCCGGATGGTGAAAAAATAATCTACGCATCAACTCATTTAGACCCGCAGGCAAAACAAAAACAAAAAGACGAAATCGCTTTTAGGGCATCAGGAAAAACCCGAAGGTATTCATGGGATTACGATGAAAATTACGACTTATTTGTGAAAGAAAAGGATCAATTAAAACGCATGACAACGGCACGTGGGTACGATGCAGAGGGCAGTTATTCGCCTGATGGCAAATGGATTGTCTTTTCATCTAATCGCAATGGTTACAACGAAAAAGCCAAGGAATTAACTCAAGAACAGCGCAACACTTTCAGTAAAGACCCTTCATTCATGATGGACATTTACATCATGAAAGCCGATGGAAGCGACTTAAAACAACTAACAACCTATAAAGGGTATGACGGAGGACCTTTTATTTCTCCTGACTCAAAAAAAGTTATATGGCGACGTTTTGCTGTTGATGGCATGACCGCAGAGATATACACAATGAATTTAGATGGCAGCGATAAAAAGCAATTAACG
>JALSIL010000438.1 GCA_026990095.1 Lysobacterales bacterium | reverse complement strand
AGACAGAGAGTTTTAATACAAATGTAGAATTACTGAAAAAGAAGTACCAAAAAATTAACCCAGTATCAGAAGAAGAAAAGAGTTTACACAAAGGTTTAGTTTTATACAAAAAATATAAGGCAATTAACAAACAAATATTTATTCAAAAACAAGGAAAGTTAGATAATGAAAACCCATTGGTTGCGTCTTTAAAAAGAAAAATATTTAGTCTAAAGTCTGAAATTAATAGAGTTAAATGGGAAGGTGATGATTATTATACAAATGAAACTAAACAGCTTCAAGTAGAAAGCTTTCAAGTGTCATTACACAAATTAGAAAATCAGCTTGATTTATACAGATATTTTGATACTGAATTGCTAGCTGAATTAGAAGAAAGTGAAACCAAGATTCTTGAAGAAATGGTGTTATTGTTGAAAGGAAATGAATCTCCAGACATTTTGTTAGACTATGGAAAAATACTATTCCATCCATATATCGAAAAAAAACTTAATATTGACATTTTTGGTGCGATAAAAATTTATGACCCTATGTTAGCTGCAAGTATTTATGATAGTGGAGTCACACTTACTGCTTGTGCATTAAATTACCCGTGCGATAAAGACTCGTTGCTTAGTTTTGGGTATTGTTTTAATAAGAGACCTTTGCATAACTATCCACTTTTCTTGAATGTAACTGTAAATACGTTTTTAAAATTTTGATTTTTCATAAAATCCTCAATTATTCTTCTGAAACACCGTATGTGGCACTTTAAATTCACTTTTTGAAGGTTTCTACCCTCATTTGCCATATTTCAGGCACAACTATTTTGAGGTTTGTGATATTTCTTAAAAATATTCATACCACATTTTATATTGTGACTCATCGCAAGTAGCATCGCACCAGTTTTGTTTCTAGCCAATCCCATATATCTTGCCTTGCCAAGTCCTTGATGTAGTTTCATTAAGCCAAACACTCGTTCAACTGTTGAACGTATTTTTGAACGTTGTTGATTCTCAAACTTTTGATCATCAGTTAAAGGCTTGTTCCTGTAGGCTCGATTCAATACTTTGTTTTTCTTGCCTAGTAATTGGTTTGTTGCTTGGCTAGCATAGGCACTATCTGCATAAACCTGTGATTCATAGCCGGTAAGAATTTCTTCAAAAACTTGCGAGTCATGAACATTGGCTGCTGTATATTCTAGGTTCCCAATAAAGCCATCTTCATCTGTATTGATATGTAGCTTATAACCATAGGTGGTTTTATGTTTACCATCTGAACCAATCTTGCTAACGTATGCAGCATCAGGGTCTTGAGTACTTTTGCCTTCTTTGTTCTTCTTAGGACGTGATTGTTTAGCTTCAATAATTGAAGCATCTATGATACTGATTGAACCTTTGGTGATCATAAGCCTTTCTTCATCAAGCTGGTCATTGATAAGATTGAGCAAGGATTCTAGTAAGTTTTTTTCTTGGAGTAGATTCCTAAATCTCCAAATAGTACTGTGGTCTGGGACAGATTCGCTTAAGCTTAGTTGTATAAAACGGCGAAACATTAGATCTCGCGCCAGTTGCTTTTCCATTTGTGGGTCACTCAAACCATACCATGCTTGCAAGATCATTATCTTGAACATCATAAGTGGTGGATAGGACTTCGCTCCTGTTCCCGATGTGTTTAAATGGGATAACTGTTGTTCAATCTGTGACCAATTAATGATTGCATGCACATCATCTAATTCCTCTAGTGCTTCATGATGGGATAAAAGCGCATCAGATAAATCTTGTTGTCGTAAATTCTTCCAAGCCATAGTATTTTAACTGTTTGTTCTTGCTCTATATTTTAACATTTTTTTGGTGATATTTGGGAAAGTTATGCAAAGGTCTCATTGATAATTATTA
>JALSIL010000437.1 GCA_026990095.1 Lysobacterales bacterium | reverse complement strand
CAACACTGAATTTAATCGTTATCAAAGGCAACAAATTATTGCTCAAAAGAGAAAGTTAACAACAAAACATTGCCAAGTTGTCAAAAAGAAATACCGCAATATTACCTGCCCCAAAGGCTTTGACTACACCATCATTGAAAAAGACTATACCAATGAACCAATAAACAGCAAGTGTTTTGCAACGACTCATCAAGCAATTAATGCAATGAGCAAATTACCCTATTGTTATTAATATTAACATTAAGTATTAAGCCTGCGAAATTATAGAGACCTTTGCATAAAAACTTGGCAAGCACTGTGGCATGTATTGCCCCTTGCAGAATCTAAATAATCAAAACCTCGGCTTTTATAGAGGTTTTGTGCAATCTTCATCTCAGGAATCGTCTCCAAGTACATGGTATGAAAGCCAATTTCTTTAGCTTTTTCAATGCATAAATCAATCAGTTTTTTTCCAGCACCCTGCCCTCGGAGTCTTTTATCAAAATACATTTTACGCAATTCACAAATACCAGAATTTTCTTCCCCGTCCAATGGAGCAACACCTGCACACCCGAGCACCTCGCCATCAAGTTCAACCACATAAAATTGTTTATTAGCTGCTTGATAGGCATTATACATGTCTTTAAGTTCTTCATCAGAAGAAGCAAAGCCTGGACCTTTTGCACCAAATTCATGCAAAGTGTTAATAACTAAGTTGTTAATAATTGGATTATCTTTTTCTTCTATCTCTCTGATATTTAACATAATTCACTCAAAATCTATTCGTTTTCCAAATTGAAAAGCAATCACCTGTTTTTCATCAAGCGTTTCTTTTATTAGCTCTTGGTAGTCAAAAAACCGTTCTTCAATGTGTTCAAGCTTTTCATGTAAAGATTTAGTCTTTGGTGTATTGCTGATTAGGGCACAACAATCTTTGTAAGGTTCGACACAAACATCAAATAAGCCTAATTGCCGAGATAAAGCAACGATTTCTTCTTTATTGTAGGTTAACAAAGGACGTAAAACTGGCATACGAATGGATTTCGTCATACTGACAATATTTTCCATGGTTTGAGACGCCACCTGCCCTAAGTTATCCCCCGTTACTAAGCATTGTGCGTAATTTTTATCGGCAAGAGATTCTGCAACTCTAGCCATAAAGCGGCGGAATAAGATCAAATCATAATCTAAATTCTTTTCCATCAAAGCCAAATCAAAATGCGTATACGGCACTAAATAAAGTCTGACTTTACCACAAAACTCACTGATTCTCTGAGCTATGCGAGAGACTTTATACGTTTCAAGTTTACTGGACTGGATATTGCTAGCTGTAAAATGCACAAAATCAACAGTACACCCGCGTTTAGCCATCAAATATGCCGCAATGGGTGAATCAAACCCACCTGATAACAAACACATAATTTTACCTGTTGAAGCCACAGGCAAACCGCCAATAGCCTTGATTCGATTGGTGTGCACTGCCATCCCGCGCGATGATATATCCACATAAAAATATTGATCGGCATGGTTTAAATTAACATTTTTCCATTCGGTGTTTTTTAGAATAATCGTTGCCAACTGCATTTCGAGTTCTTTAGATGTTTTCACAAACCGTTTGTCAGAACGTTTAACTCGCACAGCAAAACTTTTGCCTTTTTGATACGTTTCATTGGCTAGTTTTTCAATCAACTCATCCAATTTACCTAACTCAGGTTTAAATCCGAATATATCGTATTGTTTTACTGAAAACCAATAGACCTTACTCAACCATGCAATGCCTGGAATTTCAGCTAACTTTTTGTCTATTTCATCAATATCACCATTAAAATCAATAGGGATTTCGATAAACATTCGGTCATGAATTGAAACCACATCCCAAGTTAAACCCAATGACTTAATTTTGTTACGGACATTAGTCCTTAGTTTTTTAACAAAAGAATGGCGATTGCAGCCTTTTAAGGTTAACTCACCATAATGAAGAATAATCCGATTGCGCATAAGCTATAAACAAATAAAAAAACCTATTTTAACTTTTTAAAATCCAAGGGCAAGATAAACTGTATTGCTCTAAGCGTTATCTTGCGTAATTGTTTCTTTCTAAAGCGGCAATTCTTTCTTCTAATGGTGGATGGGTAGCAAATAATTTGGCTACGGTCGATTTAACACCATTAATACCAAAGCCAACAAACTGACCTTTTAAAGGCACGGGGTTTGCAACATGTTGTAACGCTCGCAAGGCTGCAACCATGTCTTGGTTACTGGTTAGACGAGCAGACCCTGCATCGGCATGAAATTCACGATAACGCGAAAACCACTTGATTATTAGTGCAGCTAAAAAGCCTAATACCACCTGTGCTATCATCGTGCCAATAAAATTCCCTGTTCGCATTCCCATTCCGCTTCGATTTCCTCGCGAAGACGAACTCATCACAAAACCAATAATACGTGAGATAAAAATAACAAAAGCATTTAAGATGCCTTGTAATAGAGTCATCGTCACCATATCACCATTCGACACATGGCTGATTTCATGACCCAACACTGCTTCTATCTCATTGCGTTTCATGGAATTTAATAGACCAGTACTGACAGCGACTAAGGCGTCATTTTTATTCATTCCTGTGGCAAACGCATTGGGTGCATCACTGTTAAAAACTCCAACCTCTGGCATACCAATTCCAGCCCGATCGGAAAGCCTTTTCACGGTATCTACTAGCCACATTTCCACCTCTGTACTGGGTGATTCAATGACTCTAACGCCCATTGAGCGTTTGGCAGCAGATTTTGACATGGCTAATGAAATAAAAGCCCCTACAGAACCCCATAAAAATGAAATAATAGCCAAAGATTTATAATTAATACCATTAGCGTCCAAGTAGTTATCTAAACCAAAAACTTTCATCAAAATACTAATAACCGCCAATACGGCAATATTGGTTCCTAAAAACAATAAAACTCTTTGCATTTCAAACTCCACAAATTTAAACCATTAGATTATAGCATTTTACAAAAGCACTAATCGAAAATATTTGTTACAAAAAAAGGGAAAGCAAAGCTTTCCCATTATAGAACATCTTGTTTGATTTAGATTAGTCTCTTAATTTAGCCAAGAGACGAATCATTTCAAAATACAACCAGCAAATAGTAACAGTCAATGCAAATGCACCGTACCATTCCATAAACTTAGGCGCACCTTCTTGAACACCTCGTTCGATTCTATCAAAATCCATGATTAAGAATAAGGCTGCAACGACCGTAGTAAAGACACTCACAGCAATTCCCATGGGCGTAGCATTCGTTAAGTTGTTAACGCTGAAGCTTGTATCAAAAATAAAATAAGCTCCTATACTAATTAAATAGAATATACCTATGCCCATAGCAGCGATAACCAATACTTTCTTAAACATGGGTGAAGCCTTAATAATACCCGTACGGTAAGCAATAAGCATACCAATAACAGTTGCCATCGTAGCAAGAGCGGCTTGCATAGCTATTCCTGGGTATATTGATTCGAGAAAAACAGATAATCCGCCTAAAAACAAGCCTTCAAATACAGCATAAATTGGAGCAACCTTTGATGATAAATGCGGTTTGCTGGCTAATAAAAAGCCAGAAACTAGTCCTGCAATTAAGGCACCAAAGAAAAATGGTTTATACATGCCAGGGTGAGTCGGTAAATAAGACCAACTCCAAGCCGCTGAGACAATAACGATAAGTATTAATAGCCCAGTTTTATTTAATGTGCCATTAGCAGTCATGCGCTGCGATTCATCCACCACAAACTCATCTGTTGGGCCTAACGATAAATTTTCAGTTTTTTCAAATACCGACAACGCCGGGTTTGTTGATTTCATTCTAAAGTTCATGCTTTTCCTCAATAATATTAGATACAAACAATTATAGTGGCATTTACAGATAATTCAACCTTTAAAATACGCTATTTTGCAGCAATGGAGTGTTAGTTGCCTACGATTTTTATTGATTCGCTTAGGAGACAACGGTAGAATTATGCAAAATAATAATCAAGGATCAAACCACCAATGCAAAGCATACAAAAATCAAACCTTAATAAGATATTTGCTACACTCGAACAAGCCAATAACACTTTTACCGCCTATTACCCCGGAGATGGGGAGCAGCAACAACCCGTTCACACCTTATACGGCGGTGCACAATTGTACAAAGCGGGGGCTACCAAAAAGATTGGCGAATTATCGCTGAAAGCATTTAACACTTATGCACCTGATGCGTCTACTTTGGCAAAAGCATTGAAACTGCCAGGCAATAATGGCTTGTGGGAACAAGTGCATCAACGGGTTGTTGCTAAACTAAAATCCTGTGCGGTTGAAGATTTTCGCATTGATTTTGAAGATGGTTATGGCAACCGCCCCGATTCCGAGGAAGATGCTTGTGCAGAATTTACTGCTAAAGAATTTGCATCCGCACTAAAACAAGGCATAGCAGCCCCTTATATGGGCATTCGTATTAAACCCTTTAATGAAGAATTAAAACACCGAAGTGCCCGCACCTTGGATATATTTGTTTCAACTTTAATCAAAGAAAATGGTGGCAAAGTTCCTGAAAACTTTGTTATTACTTTACCCAAGGTTAATATTCCAGAACAAGTCACCGCTTTTGTACAAGTTCTTGACCACTTGGAAGAGCAATTGGGTTTACAAAATGGTGAGCTCAAAATTGAAATAATGATAGAAACGACTCAAGCCCTACTCTCACAAAATGGTGTCAGCCACATGCCACTTATTTATAAAGCCGCTAATGGCCGCTGTCGCGGCGTTCATTTTGGCACTTATGATTATACTGCTAGCTTTGACATTACTGCTGCTTACCAACAAATGCAACATCCTGCTTGTGATTTTGCCTTACAAATGATGAAACTGACCTTTGGTGGTACTGGCGTTTGGTTATCAAATGGCGCAACCAGTACCATGCCAATCGGAGATACACAAACCGTACATAAAGCCTGGAAACTGGCTTATGATGACATAATCCACTCACTTGAAATGGGTTATTACCAAGGTTGGGACTTAAACCCTGCGCAAATTCCTATTCGTTATGTTGCTTGCTATACATTCTTCCTGCAAAGCCTAGAACAAGCCTCCATTCGCCTTAAAAATTTCATCGAAAAAGCCGCACAAGCGACCTTGGTTGGCGATGTCTTTGATGATGCCGCAACGGGACAAGGCTTGTTGAATTTCTTTTTACGTGCCTTAAACTCAGGTGCTATCACCGAAGCAGAGATTGAATACACAGGTTTAACACTGGAAGAAGTACGCATGAAGTCATTTGTTAAGATAGTCGCAAACCGAACTACCAATTAAGTAAAATAAATGCGATAATAAGCAGCTTAATTTTTTATCAAAACTACAATGGAAAACCGAATGAAATTTCTCGAAGAACTGGGTGTGAAAAAAGTTAATTTTGGCACTTGTATCGACCACAATGAATGGTCACAAACAACCGACGCTGGCATTATCGAATCCTTTAATCCTGCAACGGACGAACTAATGGGCACTGTCTATTCAGCCAATGAAGCGGACTATGAAAAAGTTGTCACTAAAGCACAAGCTGTTTTTAAAGAGTGGTGCAAAACCCCTGCTCCACTGCGAGGAGAAGCGATTCGCATTATTGGCAATGCTTTGCGTGAACACAAAGATGCATTAGGCTCTTTAGTGGCTGCAGAAATGGGCAAAATAAAATCAGAAGGCGATGGTGAAGTCCAAGAAATGATTGATATGGCTGACCTTGCCGTTGGTATGTCACGTCAGTTATATGGAAAAACCATGCATTCAGAACGCCCTGGGCATCGCATGTACGAACAATGGCATCCAATTGGAATTGTTGGCATTATTTCTGCCTTTAACTTTCCTGTAGCCGTGTGGGCTTGGAATGCCTTTGTTGCTGCCATTTGTGGCAATGTTAGTATCTGGAAACCTTCTCCAAAAGTGGCTTTGTGTTCAATTGCGGTACAAAATATTTGCAATAAAGCATTAAAAAAAGCAGGTCTTCCACCAATTTTCTTAATGTTTAATGACCATTCAAATAAATTGGCACAGAAATTTGTTGATGATAAACGCATTAATTTGATTTCGTTTACAGGCTCTACTGCCGTTGGTAAGATGGTTGGTGTTCAAGTAGCTAAGCGCATGGGCAGAAGTTTGCTAGAACTTGGTGGAAACAATGCATTAATCGTTGATAAGTCAGCGGATTTAAACATTGCTATCCCAGGAATTGTCTTTGGTTCGGTTGGAACCGCAGGACAACGTTGCACCACAACTCGACGTTTATTTTTACACGAAGACATTGCCGATGTTGTTATTGAAAAACTTATCCATGGTTACAAACAAGTTAAAATTGGTAATCCTTTGGATACAGATACATTAATGGGACCACTTATTGATGAAGCCTCAGTGCAAATGTTTTTAGATGCTGTTGCTAAAGCAAAAGCGGCAGGTGGTGAAATCTTAACAGGAGGAACACGTGTTGAAGGTGCTGGAAATTTTGTTACGCCTTGCATTGTTAAAGCACAAGCCGATTGGGATATTGTTAAACACGAAACCTTTGCACCAATTTTATACGTTATGACCTTTTCTGATATTGATGAAGTGATTGAACAACAAAACGATGTGGCACAAGGACTTTCATCCGCCCTATTTACTAATGACTTGCGCAACGAAGAGAAATTCTTATCAAGCGTTGGCAGTGATTGTGGCATTGCTAATGTGAATATCGGTACCAGTGGTGCAGAAATTGGTGGAGCCTTTGGTGGTGAAAAGGAAACAGGTGGTGGACGTGAAGCAGGTTCTGATTCGTGGAAAGCTTACATGCGTAGACAAACCAATACCATCAACTATTCAACTGAATTGCCGTTAGCACAAGGCATTAAATTCACAATCTGAGGTTAACTCACAGTCTATATGAATAAAGGAGTTGCTGAACAGCTCCTTTTTTTTGCTATTTATTTTTAACCAACCACCCGTTTTGCACTATAATTATGACTCATAATTAAAGAGAAGAGTAAAAGTGGAAGCACATATTGTTGAATGGTTGAATTTGTTGGTTCGTTGGGGACACATGATAACGGGAATTGCGTGGATTGGTGCATCCTTTTATTTTATTTTTCTAGAAAATAACCTCAATCGCACTAAAAACCTTCGAGAAGAATTAGCAGGTAATTTATGGGCAGTGCATGGTGGTGGCTTTTATTATTTAGAGAAATACAAAAATTCTCCACAAACCATACCTAAAGACTTGCATTGGTTCAAATGGGAGGCTTATTTTACAGGTTTGTCAGGGTTCACTCTGCTGTGCATCGTTTATTATTACAACGCAAATGCCTACATGATAGACCCAAGTGTTATGGCTCTGACATCAACCCAAGCAATCGGTATTGGGATTGGCACCATTATTGGCTCATGGATAGTCTATGATTTAATGTGCAAATCAACCTTGGTTAAACAACAAAAACTCTTTGCACTGATTAGCTTTATATTACTTGTCGCATTAACCTATGGTTTAACTCATGTTTTGAGTGCGCGAGCGGCTTATATTCATATAGGAGCAACAATTGGCATTATTATGGTGCTTAATGTGTTTTTTGTTATAATTCCAGGTCAAAAAATAATGGTTGCCTCTGCCATAAAAGGTGAAGTTCCAGACCCTTCTTTTGGTCAAAAAGCCCTAACACGATCAATTCATAACAATTACATGACCTTGCCAGTGTTGTTTATCATGATAAGCAACCACTTCCCAAGCACCTTTGGAAATAAAAATGCCTGGCTAGTTTTAGCAGGAATAATGTTAGCAGGTACCGCTATTCGTCATTGGTTTAATTTACGTGGTAAAAAAATCACCAATTATTGGTTACTCCCTTTTGCGAGTGCCCTATTAGTTTCATTAGTAATTTATACAAAACCCGAAAGCGATACGGTTGAGCAGCTAAACACCAAAAAAGTCTCTGATATGGAAATAATGCAAATCATTAACAAACACTGCATCAGCTGTCATTCATCAAAACTAACAAGCACTGTATTTTCTCAAGCACCCAAAGGTTTAATGTTTGATAATCTCAATATTATCCTCGCCAATAAAGATAAAATTAAAGCTCAAACAGTGAATGCTCAACTTATGCCATTGGGAAACACAACAAAAATGAATGAGGATGAACGCCTAAAATTAGGCTCTTGGATTGAGCAAAATAACTGACTCCTAGTGAAAAAAATACAAATAAATCAATTGATTTTAAAAGTTATGGTGTCAAATTGTTTTAACTCTATAAATCCAATTAAATAATACACTTGATTTATGTTTATAAAGACATCGAATGCTCTAAAAATAAAATTGTTAACAGTATTTCTCCTTTTTCTTCCTTTTGGAATTTTCAGCAAAGAGATTTGCCAACCATGGCAATCCAGTGATGCAGAAACGAAGCCTTTTATTATTTCTGCCATTAATCTCGATGTTAACAATATTTTTGATTTTAACAAACCAAAAGAAAACCTAAAGTTTCATCATTTAGCTAATGCTTGGCACGTTACAACCAAAGAAAGAATCATCAAAAGAGAACTTTTATTTCAAGTTGGTAATGAACTGAATCTTCGTTTATTGGCAGAAACCGAACGTCTGTTACGCAAAAAACCTTATATTAAAGAAGCAACAATAGTCCCAACAAATGTCTGTGGCAATAAAGTAACAGTTTTAGTCAAAACAAAAGACAATTGGACATTGACCCCAGGAATTTCTTATGGGAGAACCGCGGGTATAAATCGGTACGCCTTTGAATTACAAGAAAAAAACCTCTTTGGCTTAGGTAAAAGTCTGGAGTTTAAATACAAAAAAGGATTAGATAGAATACAAAAAAGCGTCAAGTACAATGATGATAATTTATTTGGAACTCGAAATCGACTTGATGTTATTTATGAAGATAACAGCGATGGTAAACTCAATTTCCTTAACTACTATCATCCCTTTTTCTCTCTCGATAGTCCTGTTACATGGGAGTTACGTTATTATGACAATCAACGCATTACGCCCTTATATGATTTTGGAATAATTACGGGTGAAATTGGTCAAAATAGACTCACTTACACTCTAAATTATGGAAAATTAAGCAAAAGAACTTCTGATTCGGTTCACCGTTATCTAATTGGGTTCACATCGGATGAAAGTGATTTTTTTGCAAGTGATACTTATCCAAATTCACAATTACCTAATTCTCGCTCTTATAAGTATCCTTGGATTAGCTATGAATTTTTTACCGAAGATTTTGTTAAAAGAACCAACTTTAACCGCATGGGAAGAATTGAAGATATTTCTTTAGGGCATCATCTTTTTACAAAAATAGGACGCTCATTTTCTGATAGTTCCTTGCATTTTTCTTTCAATTATTTAAAAGGATTCAGTCGCACGCAAAGCAACTTCATTTTATTAGACAGTTCTGTCACGGGTATTTACGATAAACAATTACTCAATACTAGCATGAACGTGCAATTAAAATGGTTTCATACTCAGTCGGATAATAGAACTTTTTATAGCCGCATCTTGTTAAATAAAAATAAGAACCTGTTTTTAGAAAACAGACAATACCTTGGTGGTGATACGGGTCTACGCGGTTATCCATTGCGGTATTTAAACGGCGATAATCGCCTTTTACTCACTTTGGAACAACGCTTCTTTTACAATTGGTATCCTTTGAAAACCTTTAAATTTGCTTCTGCTGTTTTTGTTGATAGTGGAGCCGCTTGGAATAATAATGAAGAAATTAAACAAATTACCAATATTGGCATAGGTTTAAGGTTGGTACCAACTCGAACATCCAGTGGTCAGATTATTCATATTGATTTGGCTATCCCACTTAATAATCGTGACATGATTGACAGTTGGCAACTTCAACTAAGAGCCAAACATTCATTTTAAATTTTTTAATTAAATTTTAACCCTATTTCTAATCTCACACGATTAATAAGACACATTCAACAAAATCGAGGATTAGAAAATGCAAGAAATCATCAAAAAAATAGCACTTGTGATTGCGGTAGCCAGTATCACGGCTTGCAGCCAATATAAGAGCGACTCTAACGGCAATGCACTTGCCGTTGAAGAAACTGAACAAGTTATTGTTACAGGTAAAAGAGTCTTACGTAAGCCTAAATTACAGCGTGAAAAAAAAGTCAATACAGGAATGCTTTACGACACTGCACTCTCACCCAGTATTGTTTCAATACCTAGAACTTATCAACAGAGTAACACCGAAAATTACACGCATTTTAAAGATAATGGCATCAAATTGGTTCAAAATGAACCCGTTTCCACCTTTAGCATTGATGTCGACACAGGCGCTTATTCAAATATGCGTCGCATGTTAAATCAGGGTATTGTTCCACCAAAGGATGCCATTCGGGTTGAAGAACTTATCAATTATTTCAACTACAACTACCCCATTCCTAAAAACACCAATCAACCTTTTAGCCTAATCACCGAATTTGCTCCATCGCCCTGGAACAATAATGCACAATTGCTGCATATTGGTATTCAAGGCTATAAAGTTGATAACTCAGAACGTCCTGCCAGTAATTTGGTCTTTTTAGTGGATGTATCGGGCTCCATGAATTCACCTAATAAACTTGGACTGCTTAAATCTTCATTTAAACTCTTAACCAAAAACTTAACTAAAAATGATAAAGTCGCAATCGTTGTCTATGCAGGTGCAGCAGGTGCTGTTTTAGATTCGACCAGTGGTGATAAAAAATCGAAAATATTGCAAGCTCTCGACAAACTCAATTCAGGCGGATCAACCAATGGTGCTGCAGGAATCAATCTTGCCTACCAAATAGCCGAAGAAAATTTTATTGACAAAGGCATAAACCGTGTCATTATTGCCACAGATGGTGATTTTAATGTTGGTACAACAAACTTTGAAGAACTTAAAGAATTAGCGCAGCGTAAACGTGATTCAGGCGTTTCACTAACAACTTTAGGATTTGGTAGTGGTAATTACAATGATGCATTGATGGAGCAGTTGGCAGATAGTGGTAATGGTAACTATGCCTATATAGATACATTAAAAGAAGCCAATAAAGTCTTGGTTGAAGAAATGAATTCAACCTTAATGACAATTGCCAAAGATGTAAAAATCCAAATTGAATTCAACCCATTAATCGTTTCACAATACCGTTTAATTGGTTACGAAAACCGTATTCTTAATAATGAAGATTTTAACAATGACAAAATTGATGCTGGAGAAATCGGAGCTGGCCACAGCGTAACGGCTTTGTACGAAGTGGTATTAACTGGCGATAAAGGCTGGGTTGAACCTTTAAAATACCAAAACAATGATACAAAACAAAGTTATTCCGATGAAATTGCTACGCTCAAGGTCCGTTATAAAGCACCTGATGGCAATAAATCTAAGCTTATTATTAAGTCTTTGAATAAAAATGATTTATTGAGTGATATAACTCAAGCATCCGAAGACTTTAAGCTATCTGCTGCTGTTGCTGGCTTTGGTCAGTTGCTTCGTGGTGGCAAAATGACCGGTAACTTTAATTATCAAACCGTGCAAAAGTTGGTTAAATCCACACTAAATGGCGATGATTTCGGTTATCGTGGGGAGTTTTTGCAACTGGTTTCTTTAGCAAAAAGTCTAACAAATACTCAAGCCATTCGTGTAGAATAAAGCTTTTAACGAAACCTTATTCTTTAATGACAGAACCTAGCGATGAAGAGCTTATGTTAGCTTTTAAAGAAGATGAAGCCAATGCCTTTAACGTCCTTTATGGGCGTTATAAGGATGCTCTTTATCGCTATTTTCTTCGTAACCTTAAAAATGAAGCCACCAGTCAAGAACTTTTCCAAGATTTATGGATGAAAGTGATTAACAGTAAAGAAAATTATCAGGTTAAAGCCCAGTTTAAAACATGGCTCTATACCTTAGCTCATAACCGTCTTGTTGACTGGTATAGACGAAACACCTTAGAACAAAATGCCTTTGAAGAAAACACAGCAGATGATGTCGATGGGGTTATTAATTGGAACCCTGAAGATGAGCTGCAAACAATGCGCTTATCCAAAGAAATTAAAAATGCCGTTAGCAAGCTACCATTTGTACAACGAGAAGTATTTTTGTTGCATAATGACGCCCTCTTATCATTGCCTCAGATTGCACAAATGTTAGGTGAAGGCATTGAAAAAATTAAGAGCCGTTACCGTTATGCCCTTAGCAAGCTGCGCAGCGATTTGGAGAGAATGCGATGAACAACAGCCTAGAAAACCTCTACAAAAAAGGGTCAAATGAATCCACTCCAACAGCCTTGGATAATCTTATTTTAAATGCAGCTAAACAAAGTTGCAAACAAAGCACAGCTAAAACAAGACCAAGGCAATGGCTTTATTTGCTCTCCACAGCGGCTGTTTTAGTTTTGGGAATTAACGTTGTCTTCAACTTGCAAAATGAAAATGCAGAAATGAAAATTTCTCCTGAAAGTATAAATACCAGTCTAGAAACCAATGTCTTAAAAGAAGATTTACGCACAGAAATGGTAGCAGCACCGCCATTGGAGCCGCACCTAAGACCACAAAAGAAGCCCAAGCGTGTTAGTTCTGATAAAATAAATCAAACGAGAGTTATGGGCAGAGTCATGGCTCAAAAAGCAACGATTCAATTAGAACAAGACTCAAGCACTACTCAAGTTGAAAATGAATCTCAGCTAGTATTAGAGAAGGTTCTTCCTGAAGAAGCAAAGGTGAAACCTAAGGGTAATTTAAGCAAAGTCTCAGAAGATATTGTGGTTGTTGGAGAAAGAAGAGCAGCACAGCCTGCTCCTGAGTTGAAAAAAGAAATGGTACAACTTCCTCAAACAAGCGAAATAACCCAATTGGAAACGCTGATTTCAGCAAATAAATACAAACAAGCTAAAACTATGCTTGAACAATTGCAAAGCCTTTACCCTAATTATGATTGGAGTCGATACAAAGAGATACT